>NZ_JBAKAZ010000003.1:0-107723 GCF_038155185.1 Psychromonas aquatilis | reverse complement strand
CTTAAGGTCATGGTTGGGGACGTTAGTTTAGGCCATTTGAACCTATTTTTATCTAGTCGCTTATACCACAGCGCAAAGCCAGTTTTATCCCAATAAAGGAGTTTGAGTTTATCCCGACCTTTATTACAAAAGACAAATAGTGCGCCATTAAACACGGGTAATTCAAGCTCAGCTTCCACCAACGCCGCCAGTCCATTAATCGATTTACGAAAATCGACGGCATCGGCACATAAATAAACGGTGGGCACATCGACAAACATCCTCATACTGCTAGCCCCTTAACGATAGCCACAATATCGGTTGTTGCTAAATCGACTGGCAGGGTAAGTTGGCCTGTACGCGTATCAAAATGTATGTTGTTTTGGTGAGTTTGAGCGCTGATTTCAGTGGTTTGTTTTACCTGGACAAAGCGCGATGCTGTGGGTCTTGGCGTTTGTGTTGGTAAAGGTGTTTTAGGCAAGCCCTCAGTCAATAAAGTGCGCTGTTTATAATAAGTGGTAATAGAGACATTATGGTGTTCGCAGAATTCAACATTAGTACCACTGAAATGGCTGCGTTGTTGAAAGAGTTGTTGCCACTGTGCGCTTGTTCTGTAAGTTTGCATTATCTGCTCCGAATTTATTATTGAGCAGATATTTTTAAACAATCAGAAAGTCGATACTAGGTGTGCTTTGCTAGACGCTTACTAATAAGAGGGATAACTCATTGCTTTGATTATTTATTTGAGCGGAGTATGCTTCTTCAATGATATTAATTTATTTTTTATGTTCCCTGCTTTAGATTAGATTCATGCTCTTTTTTAATGGAGCGTTATTTTTATTTTAATAATATAGGATGATGTAATGAGAGCGATACAAATTCAGCACCATGGCGATCAATTTCAATTAAACCAACCTCCACAATTAACAGCTGGAGAGGACGAGATCTTAATTTCAGTTAAAGCTGCAGGAGTAAATCCAGTTGATACATATATTGCTGCTGGTACAAACGGTTATAGCGCTGATTTCCCACATACTCCAGGTAAAGATGGTGCAGGTATCATTGAAGCATTAGGCGCTAAGGTAACTGGCTTTGAAGTAGGGCAACGTGTTTATTGTTCTGGCTCTAAAACCGGGACTTGTGCGAATATTATGCTAGCAGATCCTGAGCAAGTTTTTCCTTTGCCCGATAATATTAGTTTTGAACAAGGCGCTTGTTTAGGAACACCTTATGCAACTGCTTGGCGTGCTTTATTTATTCGTGCAAATTGTCAAGCAGGCGAAACGGTATTTGTACATGGTGCAAGTGGTGGCGTAGGTCTAGCTGCGATTCAATTAGCTAAAGCGGCAGGTTGCAAGGTCTTTGCTAGCGCAAGTAGTGAAGAGGGTAGAGCGCTCCTAAAACAGCAAGGAGCAGACCTTATCGTTGACCATAGTGATCAACAACACTACCAAGAAGTGATGCAGGCAGCGCCTGTTGATATCATCTTAGAAATGCTTGCTAATCAGAATTTAGGTGATGATCTACCTTTGTTAAATAGTGAAGGTCGAGTTGTCGTGATTGGTAGTCGAGGCACAGTTGAAATAAACCCACGTGATTTAATGTCTAAAGATGCTTGTGTCATGGGGATGTCAATGTTCAATGCTAGTCCAGCACAGCGTAAGCAAATTCATCAGGCTTTGTTTGCAAGTGCAGAAAAAGGCGAAATAAACCCAATCATTGCTAAGCGTTTTCAGTTAGCAGACAGTGCCGAAGCGCATGTTGCAGTGATGGAATCAGGTGCTACGGGTAATATTGTTATTAATATCTAAGTTTATTGACTTGGGGGCTATATTTAAAAGTAGGTTGGTACTCCCAATAAACTAGATTGTAATAAGCTAGTTATTTAGCTTATTACAATCAGTCACAGGTGGTTACAATTGCGTTGCTATTTGCGTAGACAAGTCATCTAAACCTTCCGATAAAGAAAGCACTAATTGATCATAACCCGTTTCTTTTAGTGGCTTTTCTATTGTGAAATACTCACTTTTAATCAATGCTCCTTTGGCATCAATTAATTGCCACTCACCACTCACTTCGGCATCTCCTGTATAAACACCATTAAACTTAGTTAAGCGTATTTGTAGCTGTGGTTGATTGTTTAATTGCAAAGCTGAATTCAGTTGCACTGGCCAATAAGTTGTTTGCTTGGCGCGTAATTTGCTGATCATGCTTTGATTGATTTGGGCCGATATTTTTTCTGCCCAGCGGTTTTGTTTAGCAACCACCACTTTAGTGTCTGATGTTCTATAAACCAAACCGACTTGATCTAAGTATTCTGCTAAGTTTGTTTTAACAATCAGTACTGGTGCCGTATTGGAAGCAGTGGGCGTTGTTATGTCTGCAGGTAACAGGAATAAGCCACTTTGTTGTTCTGGGTTACTACTACAACCTGCAATAAAAACAATTATTAAGATTAACCATTTTTTCATTAATTTTCTCGCTTAGCGGGTGTTGGGTCAGTTACTTCACTATCACCAAAGATCAGTGAATTTGGCTTGTCATTTATTTGTTTTAATACAGGCTGTAGCTCCAGCATTACCTGTTCAAATTTTGCTAATGTCTGCTGTAAATCATTGTACATTGTTGAGTCTGGATTAAAGCCTTCCAATGTTTTTTGCAGTTGTTGTATGCTTGCTTGGATATCAGATGGAATCGTTTGTGTAGACTCTTGAGAAACTAAGTCATTTAATTTCATGAATGTATCTTCAGCTGAAACAAGTGTGTTATTTAAAGAATCCATTGAGCGTGTCATTGAATTGACAACCTTATCCAATGGTAAACTATTCACTTTATTAAACAATAAAGAGACTTGCTCTTGAATGACTGCTAACTCACCTTTTTTGGTTGGGAATATGTTGTAGCCATTATGTTGAACCATTTTAAAGTCTGCCTTAGGCGTATCAAATTCAGTATCGATAAATAATGCGCCAGTGAGTAAATTACCATTTTTTAACTTACCCTTTAAGCCATTCTTAAAGTGTTCCTCAAAAGTCTCTAAGAAGCCGTCTAGTGATGCATTATTGCCTTGATCAAATAGCCTACCGAGTTCAATTTTAACAAGTACTTGAATTTTAACTGCTTTTGTATCTTCTTCCGAGAAGGTAACATTGTAAGGGGCTTGTAAAACAGTACCAATTCGAATACCTCGATATTCCACTGGCGCACCTGCTTTCAAGCCGCGGATACTTTCGTCAAACTCCATAATGAATGGCACATACTTTTTATAAAGTCCTTCTTTTACTTGCTCGTAATTATCGAAAAGAGGGCGTTTAACCAGTTTGTCTTCCAGTTGTTGCCCATTGCTCTCTCCTTCTGGAATCCCAAAAGTGACCCCGCCTGTAATAAAGCTTTGTAGGGAATCAACTTTAACATTAAAACCATCGGCATTTAGCTTTACATCAACACCTGAAGTTAACCAAAATTGCGAGTTAGAGAGTAATAGATCATCATAGGGTTCAAAGATAAATAACTGGTACGATGCCTTTTTTTCTTTTAGATCAAAGGATGTTTTTTCTACGCGGCCAACGGTAAAACCATTATAAGTTACCGGATCGCCTATGCTTAGTTTGCCTGCTTTTTTGTGGCTCAGTACTACACGCACTCCTTTACTGCTCAGTGGGGCGATTGGAGGCAGTTCTAATGCAGTAAAATCAAGTTGCTCAATATTCGACTCGCCTGGTTGGATTTGAATATAAGCACCTGACAAAATAGTATCTAAACCCGATACTCCTTCACTACCAATACGTGGCTTAACAACCCAAAACTGGGTTTTATCGTTAAGCATTCTTTCCGTGCCCTTGTTCATTTGAGCGGTTAATTTAATATGGTCGTAATCTTCACTGAGTGTAATATCGGTAACAATACCTACTTTTACATTTAATGATTTTATTTCTGTTTTACCAATATTGATGCCTTCTGCTGTAGGCATGATAATGGTGATCTCAGGTCCCTTTGAGTTAATGAACTGAAATAGCATCCATAAACCAATAAACAGTGCCAGAATTGGGACAATCCAAATAGCTGAAATGCGTTTTTGATGCTTAATATTAGCTGTTGCCTGATTCTCTTCACTCATTGTGTATTATCTCTTTTATCATTCGTTTTTCGAATTAACGTTGGTGATTGATGCCAAAGCATACGTGAGTCAAATAACATGGCTGAGAGCATGGTAAAAATGACAACGACTGCGAAGGAAAGGGCTGCAGGACCAGGGTAGATAGCCATTAGACTTTGTAATTGCACAAGTGCCACTAAAATGGCAACAACAAAGACATCGATCATTGACCAGCGACCAATAAATTCCGTTATTCGATATATTTTTAATTTTTGAATTGTATCTTTATCAGAGGGATTTCGCACTTTCTTCGCACTAATAAAAAGCCAAGTCAGGGCAAACATTTTGACTAATGGAATAAATACACTAGCAATAAAGATGATTGCAGCAACTGGATAAGAGCCAAGTTTCCATAATAGAATAACGCCCTCCATAATGGTTGATGGGCTACTTGTACCAAGGCTCACGGTATACATCATAGGGTAGAGGTTTGCCGGAATATAAAAAATCATTGCCGTGATCAGCAACGCCCATACTTTTTGTAAGTTCGCTTCCATATCGAAGTGATGTAAAGGGCTATCACAGCGTGAGCAGAGCGCTTTGTTTTCTGTTGTTACTGGGTTTATTTGGTGACAAACATGGCAACTCAAGTAGTTATCGGAATGGTGAATACTTATAGCCTTGTTGTTTGTGTCATTATTATTGCTATTGTGGTTGCTGTTACTTGGCAATGTTTTAGCTGGGATAAATTGTCCCCAGAGCCAGCTTTTATCTGCTAAAGAGACACATTTAACAACTAATACCGCATAGATACAAAAAGTAAAAAATGAGTAGCCAAGTGCGACATCAGCAAGGGAAGATATTTTTATCAGGCTAACCAGTACGCCAATCAGGAAAACATCCACCATGAGCCATGGTTCTATTATAAATAATAATTTACAGAGATGCTTAATATGGCTTTCTTTAATATTGTCTGAGGGTTTATTTCGGGCAGCCATAAAATACAGGTATAGCATTAAACTCATGTATAAAGCAGGCAAAATAATTACCGTGGTAAGGAGCAATATTGCCAGCAGTGAGTTTTGATATTGGTCGAGCATTTGTGCCGCATTAAGCAAGGTTATTTCTTGTGTTAATCCTTGATATGAGAATGACATAAAGGGAAAAGAAATACTAAGCAATAGCATTATCAAACAAGCTGAAGCGTATGCAATAGCGCGTTGATTTGGCCTAGCTATATTTTGGGTGAGCATGTGCTCACATCTTGGACAATGTGCTTTTTGCCCATCATGTAGCTCAGGAACTGTGATCACTAAACCACACTCCTCGCAGGAGATCATCAATTTAGTTGTCATTAGTGCGTATCTGTTTTCATTACTTTAATCGATTCGCTTATTTAATCAGCCCAGGAGACTAAGTATTTTGTAGCGCTTCATTGTGCTTTACCGTGAATGCAATAAGAAGCTATAAGCTTTAATAGTAACAGATGTATTTTTTTACATCCATCTTCTACTTCACTCACAAAAACTGGTTATTAAGATTAGTTTTTATGTAAAAAGAAGGGGATAACTGAATACATAATTTCAGCTAAGCTATTATTTTAAATGTTTCATAAATTTGTATGTTTACTTTGATAGTTTATTATTTATCAAACAAATTTATTTCCTTACAGTAAATACCCAAGTAACCAATGTATTAAAAAGAACTGATAGCGTTTTAGGTGAATGTTATACAGTTTTTGTATTGAGTTTTTTGTTGATAAGCTGCTATGTTGTTTATATTTAAAGCAATATTAATGTTACTAGCGCAAATTAAAGAGAGAAGAAATGAATTACAAATACCATATGCCAACCAAGGTCTTTTCTGGAAAAGATTGTATTGTTAATAATAGTGAAGTGTTTAAAAGTTTAGGTACAAAGGCAATGTTGGTAACGGGGCGTTCTTCTGCTAAAAAGAATGGTTCACAAGACGATGTGATTAAAGCATTGAAAGCAGAAGGAATAGAGTATGTTATTTTCGACCAAGTGATGGCTAACCCAACGATTGCTTGTAGCTACCAAGGTTCTGAATTTGCGAAACAACATGGCGTTGACTTCATTATTACTATGGGTGGCGGTTCGCCAATGGATGCAGCTAAAGCCATGGCATTATTGGCAAAACAAAACATAAAAGAAGAAGATCTGTTTAATGGTCAATATAGTCAGGATGTCCTGCCTATTGTGGCTGTTCCTACCACTGCTGGCACAGGCTCTGAAGTCACGCAATATTCAATTCTGACAAATGATGCAGTAGAAAGTAAAACCAGCATTGCATCTGAGTTAATTTTCCCTAAAGTCGCCTTTGTTGATGCTAAATATATGATGGGCTTACCGATAGCGACGACAGTGAACACCGCGGTGGATGCACTTTCCCACTCAGTTGAAGGCATGTTAAGTATACGCTCTTCAGTTGTTTCCGACGCTTTAGCCAAAGAAAGTATTAAGCTGTTTGTGAAATGTTGCCCTGTAATGTGTGAGGCAATTAAACAAGACGATCTTAGTCTGATTAACGAAAGCACTCGCTATGACTTAATGCAGTGTGCTGTTCTTGCAGGCATGGTTATCGCTCAAACAGGTACCACTGCCGGCCATGCAATGGGTTACTCCTTAACTTATTTTAAAGATATTGATCATGGTCGTGCCAATGGTTTGGTGTTACCGGGCTATATGGCGTTTGTTGAAAAGCAAAAGCCTGCACTAATTGCTGAGATCTTATCTGTTATGGGGATGACTCAATTAAGTGAGTTTAGAGACTTACTAGATGTACTACTTGGTGAAAGCGAACAAATATCTATCGCAGATGTTGATAAATATAGTGCCAAAGCGATGTTAACCGGCAATATCAAAGCGAATTGTAAAGTGGCACCAACAGAACAAGATGTTAAGTCTATTTTCATGGAAAGGTTTGATTTAGCTTAGGAGAAGCTAATTAAACATAGATTGGCAAAATCAGAAAAAATAATTTGAAAATATTAACAATTTGGATTTTTAAAGTGAATATCATCCAGTGAGGGATATATGAGCACGGATAGCGATAAATACGTACAGTTCAAAAAAGTTAAAAAGAGTTATGACCAAAGTAACTTAGTGGTTAAAGAGTTTAATCTTGATATTCGTAAAGGTGAGTTTGTTACTTTACTTGGCCCTTCAGGCTCAGGTAAAACAACTTGTCTAATGATGTTGGCAGGCTTTGAAGACGTAACCAGTGGGGAAATATTAGTTAATGGAGAGCCAATCACTGATGTTGCTCCTTACAATCGAAATATCGGCATGGTGTTTCAGCATTATGCGTTATTTCCTCATATGTCCGTGGCAGAAAATCTTGCTTATCCCTTAAATGTTCGAAAAATTGCAGAGGTCGAAGTTAAACGACGTGTCGCAGACTCTTTGGCGCTGGTGGAGTTAGAAGAGTTTGGGGATCGTTACCCTGCTCAGTTATCTGGTGGACAAAAACAGCGTGTTGCATTAGCGCGATCTTTAATTTTTGAACCTTCTATTGTGTTAATGGATGAGCCTTTAGGGGCGCTGGATAAGAACCTACGTGAGCAAATGCAATTTGAAATAAAGCGCTTACATGAAAAAATAGGTTTTACTGCTATTTATGTTACACATGATCAAACCGAAGCATTAACCATGTCAGATAGGATTGCAGTCTTTAATGAAGGGGTTGTACAACAATGTGCAAGTCCAGATACCTTATATGAAGAGCCTGCCAATGCATTTGTTGCCGACTTTATCGGTGAAAATAATAATATTCCTGCAAAAGTAATTGAACCTAATGGTAACTATTTTGAATTGCTACTAGGTGATAAGACACGTATCCGTGCTATCTCAAATAACGATTTACAAACAGGTCAAGAGTGTATTTTAACTATCCGACCTGAAAACTTGTTTATCGCTACACCCGCCTCTGAAAATGATAACAGCATTAAAGCGACGTTTATTACTCAGCTCTATGTTGGGGATTTTATCCGTTATTTCTTCAAGTTAGGTGATAAGACGGAAGTGTTAGTTAAAGCGCTTAATGATCATCAAGCACCACATTTTAAACCCGGCGAAAAAGCCACGTTAACGTGGTTTGCAACGGCGGGCTTGGCATTAGAAAAACCATCTAAATAACAGTATAAGTAATTGTTATTTAAAATGAAGTGTATTTTTAATCATGATATATAAGGAAGTAATATGAACTGTAAAAAAATAGCAGCACTTCTGTTAGCAGGTACATGTAGTACCTATGTAGCAGCAGAAAAATTTACCGCTGTCTCGTTTGGTGGGGCCTATGGTGAAACCCAGCAAAAATATATGATTGAGCCTTTTATGGAAGAAACAGGCCATGAAATACTGTTTGAAAATTATTCTGGTGGTATTGCCGAATTAAAAGCACAAGTCGAAAGTGGTAATGTACTTTGGGATGTGATGGATATTGAAGTAATCGACTTAGAGCGAGCTTGTTCTGAAGGTTTGTTAGAAACTTTCCCAATGGATACGCTGCCTGACGGTGATGATGGTACTCCAGCAGCAGAGGATTTCTCAGAAGCTGCTTTAGCTAACGAGTGTGGTGTAGGTAATATCGTTTGGACTGTACTGTTTGCGTACAATCATGACACTATTAAAGGTGGGCAACCAACCACTGTTGCAGATTTATTTGATACGAAAAAATTCCCGGGTAAACGTGCGTTACGTAAACGTCCACAAGTTAATATGGAATGGGCATTAATCGCTGATGGCGTTGCCAAAGAAGATGTTTATACAATGCTTGAAACGGAAGAGGGTCAACAACGTGCGCTTGATAAATTAGCGACTATTAAAGATGACATCATTTGGTATGACTCATGGTCACAAGCACCTCAATTATTAAATGACGGTGGTGCTGTGATGGTTCAAGTTGCTAATGGACGTATTTTTGATGCTATTCGTAGTGAAGGTAAACCATTTGAAATGGTTTGGGATAGCCACTTATATGACCTAGATGTATGGGCGATTGTAAAAGGCTCTAAACATAAGAAAGTAGCTGAAGAATTTATTCGTTTTGCGACTGGCTCTAAACCGCTATCTAGTATGCCTTTAGTTGCTTATGGTCCAACCCGTGAATCCTCTTATCAGTACGTTGATAAAGAAGTTATTCCAATGTTGCCATCATCGCACCTTGATGAAGGGCTGAAAGCCTCTAGTGAATTCTGGGCTGATTACGGCGAATCATTAGGTGAAAAATTTAATGAATGGTTATTAAAATAAACCAAGACGTTAATAAAGTAACTTAAATATCTTAACTTGAAGACAAGGAGTCATCGATGTCAGCGCACCTTAGCATTGAAGAGATAGCCCATAGCCAAAAACAACTTAGGCGTAAAAAATTAAAGTTATTTGCGTTCACGCTACCACTTTTATGTTTTGTGACGCTGGCATTCCTTGCTCCTATTGCCACTATGCTTTACCGCAGTGTCTATAATCCAAGTGTCTCTCAGTTGATACCTAAGACATTGGTACAAATGGAGCAATGGAAAACCGTTTCTGGGAAAATGCCACCGGCAGAAGTATTAACAACGTTCAGCTTGGAATTACGCGAGTTAGCTATTAGTCGTGAGTCTGGGAAGCTTGCAGAGGAAGTCAATCGCGTTATTCCCGGATCTTCAAGTTTAGTTAAATCCAGTGCGCGTAAAATTAAACGGTTATCCGTTGAAGCATTAACTGAAGGGCAGGGCCAGCAGCTTTTAGCATTACATAAAAAATGGAATAACCCATTATTATGGTCAGGCATTAAAGCCCAAGGGAGTGTTTGGACGGATCGTTATTATTTAACCGCCACGGACCTTACTCGTAATCAAATGGGTGAAATAGAATCCAGAGATACACAAATCTATTTAAAACTGTATTGGAGAAGTTTACGAATAGCGTTATTAATTACGTTATTAACCGCAATACTGGCTTTTCCTCTCGCTTATTACTTAGCCAATACTAGTGCGAAAAAAGCTAACATCTTATTGGTTTTTGTTTTACTGCCTTTTTGGACTTCATTACTGGTACGTACAACATCTTGGATTGCACTGTTGCAGACCAATGGGGTGATTAATTCTACCTTGCAGTTTTTAGGGATAATTAATCAACCGATAGAAATGCTGTATACCGAATTTGCAACGATTATTTCCATGACCCATATTTTATTACCGTTTATGGTGTTGCCACTTTACAGTGTTATGAAAAGTATTGATCCAAGTTACTTTCGTGCTGCATTGTCATTGGGTTCAAAGCCAATGCCAGCTTTCTTCAAAATTTACTTTCCAATGACGTTACCAGGCTTAAGCGCCGGTGCTTTATTGGTATTTATTATCTCTATTGGTTATTACATTACACCTGCATTAGTGGGCGGAACCGATGGCCAAATGATTAGTAACATTATCGCCTTTCACATGCAGTCCTCGAATAACTGGGAGCTAGCAGCGGCATTAAGTAGCTTGATGCTAGGTGTGATTATATTGTTGTATTGGATCTATGACCGATTTGTCGGTATCAATAACATTAAGTTGGGCTAAATTATGTCACGATTTCCGCGTTATTATACGCCATTACAGAAACTAGGTGCGCTGAGCCTTTCTTCTTCAGCTTATATGGTTTTAGCATTTTTAATGCTGCCAATTATTATCATTATTCCATTATCGTTTAATGCTGAACCCTTTTTTACATTTACAGATGGTATGTTGGCATTAGATCCTGAAGCTTACTCCATGAAGTGGTATGCAGAAATATTATCAGACGATAAGTGGATATTAGCGATTCAAAATAGCTTTTTCATTGGCATTTGTGCCACCATTATCGCAACATTTTTTGGGACGTTAGCAGCCGTTGGTATGAGTCATTCGGATATGCCTTTTCAGCGCGCTATTATGGCCTTGTTATTATCTCCTATGATAGTGCCGCTGATTATCACTGCTGCTGGGATGTTCTTTTTCTACACGCAGCTTAATCTAGCCGGTAGTTATTTGGGGATTATTATTGCCCATGCTGTTTTAGGCACGCCTTTTGTGATTATTACAGTGAACGCTGCCCTAGCCGGTTTTGATTATTCCTTAGTGAATGCTTCCCAAGGGTTAGGCGCAAAGCCGACTTATACTTTTTTTAAAGTGGTTATGCCATTAATTAGACCAGGTGTTATATCAGGTGCCTTATTCGCTTTTGTTACCTCATTTGATGAGGTGGTGGTGGTGTTATTTATGGCGGGCCCAGAGCAACGTACTATACCAAGACAGATGTTTTCTGGACTTCGTGAACAAATCAGCCCGACTATTCTCGCTGTGGCAACATTACTTGTGATTGTGTCAGCATTGTTATTATTAACAATTGAATACTTAAGATCTCGCGCAGAACGTATACATAGTGGTGAATTATAAGCTTTTAAGTACGCGATATATTAGATAATATCGCGCATTTAATCATCCGCTTATTCTGACTTTTGCGAGTTCATCAATAAACTGTTTCACTACCCGGGTTGGCTTAGGTGATTTTCGATGGATTGCTGTAAATTCACAAAAGTAACTAAATTTAGGGTTATCTAACTTCTTCAGCTGGCCATTAGTTTCCATGATTTTGGCGAAATGCTCTGGTAAAAATCCAATATATTGACCAGAGCGAATTAAGGTGGCAATGCCTTCTTGATTACTCGCTGCAGAAGATTTAACTAGGCCCAATGCGTTACCTTGTTCCATATTCGGACTACTAAACGTTAAACCTGCATAGCGTTGTTCTTTAATGACTTTATCGCTAATAGCCCCTTCAAAATTAAATAATTGATGACCTTGGCCACAATATAAAAACATCTGCTCACCAAAAATAGGCATATATTCTAAGCTAGCAGAACGGCGCTGCGGTGGGATAATGCCAATGTGGTAACGACCTTCAATAACGCCTTTTTCAATTTCGTTAATTGGTACAACATGAATATCAATTGCTACGTTAGGGGCTTTTTTTGCGTATTCACCAATGGCTTTATTTACTTGGCATTCAGAGTTGGTTGTTGTGGTGTCAAACATGGCAATGACAAGGCGGCCTGTTAAGCTTTGGTGTAAATCATTTACTTCATGTTTAAAGTCTTCCATAGACAGAAATAAACGTAATGCAGAAGCGTAAATCTGGGTGCCTTCATTGGTGAGTGAAAAGCCTGCTCTTCCTCGATGACAAAGTACCATTCCTAGCCTAACTTCTAAGTCTTTTAAGTGTCGACTAATGGTTGAACGACCAATATTAAGCTCCATTTCAGCAGCGCTTAATCCACCACTATCTACTACAGATATAAAAACACGTAATAGACGAATATCCATATCC
Source organism: Psychromonas aquatilis (assembly GCF_038155185.1). Lineage (NCBI taxonomy): Bacteria > Pseudomonadati > Pseudomonadota > Gammaproteobacteria > Alteromonadales > Psychromonadaceae > Psychromonas > Psychromonas aquatilis. Next base: position 95,294 of record NZ_JBAKAZ010000003.1, on the reverse strand, counting down.
GACAACTGCCCGAGAAATGCTTTCATTGTTTCATAAACTCATATGTTTAGTTTGATAGGTTTTAATTTATCAAACTTATGGATTTGATTAAAGTGAATTCATTAATAGCAGTAGCGACAGTTAAAGAGGAAGTTAAAATGAAAGGAAGTGACATTCAAGCTAAACAAAAAAAATACAGCCTGCAATCTTGGAGTGCGCAAAAGAACACTGCGCCGATTCCTGTAGAAAAAGCAGAGGGAATGTATTTTTGGGATTTTGAGGGTAATCGATATTCAGATATGTCTTCACAGTTAGTTAATTTAAATATTGGCTTTGGAAATAAGGCTGTTAATCAAGCGATTAAAGATCAAGTTGATCAATATTGTTTTTTATCGCCCGCTTATGCTGCGGAATCAAGAGCCAATCTAGCTGAAAAAGTAATTAGTGTAATGCCTGATAATATAAGCAAAGTGTTTTTTACAAATGGAGGCTCTGACGCTAATGAAAATGCTGTAAAAATTGCGCGTATGTTCTCTGGGAAGTTTAAAGTATTTAGTCGCTACAGAAGTTATCACGGTTCTTCATTTGGAGCCGGAAATTTAACTGGGGAACCACGCCGTTATGCACTGGAGCCAGGAGCACCGGGTTTTATTAAATTTTTTGACCCGTATATTTATCGTGAAGCGATTGAGTTTACATCGGAAGCGGATGCAACAGCCTATTATTTAACAAAACTTAAAGAGCAAATTATTTACGAAGGGGCAAATAACGTTGCTGCCATCGTTTTGGAAACTATTACTGGTTCAAATGGTGTGATTATTCCACCGGCAGGTTATTTGCCTGGCGTAAGAGCGATTTGCGATGAGTTTGGTATTTTAATGATTTGTGATGAAGTGATGACAGGTTGGGGGCGAACAGGAAAAATTTTTGGTTTTGAAAACTTCGATGTTAAACCCGATATCATTACTTTTGCAAAAGGAGTGACTTGCGGTTATGTACCGATTGGTGGTGTTGCAGTGAGTAAAGAGATTGCAGACTACTTTGATGATAACTATTTATCTTGTGGCTTAACCTATAGCGGCCATCCATTAGCTTGTGCAGCAGGGCTGGCAACCATTAACTTTTACCAAGAAGCAAAGATATTAGACAATGTGAATGCGGTGGGGAAGGTGTTGGCTGAAACACTTGAAAAATTAAAAGAAAAACATGCTTGTGTTGGAGATGTCAGGTATATCGGATTATTTTCTGCGATTGAGTTAGTTAAGAGTAAGGAAAGCAAGGAAGCCTTAGTCCCTTATGGCAAAGATCCAGAGGGAGTTATGCCGAAAATATTGGGGATGTTAAAAGCAAAAAAATTCATGACATATTTCCATGAAAATATGCTGATTGTTGCTCCTCCATTAATTATTACGGCGGCACAATTAACAGAAGAGATGGAAAAAATGGATGAGGTGCTCACCCAAGTTGATCAAACCTTCTTATAATGCCATCAACGGATACAAGGTATCCGTTGATATTTTTGGGGGTTGTTAATCTTAGAGCTTGTTAGGTGTGTTGGCTGATAACAATATTTCTGTCTAGTTCACCAATCAACTTTTGATTTTTATCTGGGTAATCAAATTGACTGAGTAGATAACGAATAGCGTGAACTCGTGCTCGGCGTTTATCATTTGAGTTTATGGTTACCCAAGGTGTTGATTTTTTATCAGTAAATTTAAACATATCATCACGTGCAGCTGCATATTCATCCCATTTATCCAGTGCCTGTATATCCATTGGACTTAACTTCCATTGTTTTAATGGGCTACTCATACGCTCATGAAAGCGGCGTAACTGCTCAAGCTTATCAACAGTAAACCAGAATTTAACCAGTACAATATCAGACTCTACTAACATACTTTCAAGTAACGGTGCTTGTTGATAAAAATGAGCAAGATCGTTTTCTGAGCTGAAGTTCATAACGCGCTCTACGCCCGAACGGTTGTACCAGGAGCGATCAAAAAAGACGATTTCGCCTTCTGTGGGAAAATGCTTAATATAACGTTGAAAATACCACTGGCCTTGTTCTCGGTCATTGGGTTTTGCTAGGGCCACAACTTTAGCAAAACGAGGGTTTAAATATTCAGTGAATCGTTTAATTGCACCGCCTTTACCTGCTGCATCTCTGCCTTCACAAATAATTACCAAGCGTTTACCTTTTTTCAGGAAATCATCTTGTAGCTTAACCAGTTCAATTTGTAGGTTATTTAAATCGGCTTCATATTGCTTTCGATTAAGGCGTTTCGAGTAAGGAAAGTCGCCTGCGTCATGAAGCAATTTAATGCTTTGTTTAGTCGATAGTGGGGTGCTGGTATCTTCGTTTATAATCAGCTGGTGGTATAGTTCACATGCTTCCTCAATCTCTTTTCTATTTTTCATTATGCAGATTCCCTTCATAATAAATGAGTTGTTTTATTACTATACACTATGCATTACCTTGTAAAAGGCTTGCTTTTTATCAATTGATAGAGGTTATTAATATGTATCTTAATAAGTTGTTTATTTGTAACGATTGTAGGTGCAGTTTAGTATGGTCATTAATTAAAGCCCTCTATTAGGGTGTCATTAGTGTAAGTCTATAAGGTTGGTTCAATGGAAAGTACATTCTCAATATTTTCAACTGCCGTTTTGATCTTTTTTATTTTAGATCCCTTCGGTAATGTGCCTTTAATTTTAAGTATTTTAAAAAATATAGATAAACAAAGGCACTCAAAAATTATTATTCGTGAGATGTTAATTGGTTTATTTATATTAGTAACTTTTTTATTTTTTGGAGAGCAGTTTTTAAGTCTATTTCATCTCGAAACACAAGCGATAACAATTGCTGGTGGCATTATTTTCTTTGTCATTGCTTTGAAAATGATTTTTCCAGATCCCAATGGTAGCGATATGTTTGCTGTTAAAAAAGGTGATGAGCCACTAGTTGTCCCTATTGCCATTCCGATGATCGCCGGTCCCGCTGCTTTAGCCACATTATTGGTTTTAGCTAAAACCAATACTGATCATTCAGGCGCTTTATTAGTCTCTCTTCTCCTAGCATGGTTAATGACGGCTATTGTATTGCTTTGTTCACCTAAGCTTTACAAGTTGCTAAAAGAAAAGGGGTTAACAGCGTTGGAGCGACTAATGGGAATGTTACTACTTATTATGTCCGTACAAATGTTCATTGACGGCATACGCGCTTTATTACCTTCTTTTCATTCCTAATAAAGTGAAGGGAGATAACGGTGAGTTAATCGCTCCGGAGGCTGGCTGTTATTTGAATAGGTTTGTTCTCATCATTAATAGCTTTTTTGATCGTTGAAATTAAGTTTTCTTAACGGCATAAAAAGTGAGTTTCATAAAGTGATGACGATAATATTTCATTTTATTATCAATTTAATTTCTTAGCAGCGGCGCAAATTTAGCCCCGCTAAAAAGAAGGAACTGATCGCTTTTAAAATTTGTGATTAATCGTTAAATTTTACTAGCATCTACCTCTGGGCGTATTGTTAACTATTTGTTTTGTCATCTTTATTTAATTTATTTTAAATAGTAAGAGAATATTGTCTTTTTAAAATCCTACGGTTAGTAATAAATTTTTATTTAGCAGCCTAATCATGACCTACCTATCGTATTTATCATTTAATTTTGAACTATCAGTTTTTTTATCTGACTTAATATGTCATGATAGACTTATTATGACGTACTAAAAGAATACAAAATAAGCAGGTGGGTTGATTTTTGTAGTTTACCCTCCATGTATTAAATATTGGGTAAGGTTTTTGATTGCTTGCCCTCAACGTTTCGCGCTGAATCATTCAGTAATATTAATAGATATATTTTAAGGAAATGTAAATGGCTGTTTCATTACAAAAAGGTGGGAATGTCTCACTAGAAAAAGTAGCACCTGGTATGACGAAATGTTTACTTGGACTTGGTTGGGACTCTAGAGCAACCGATGGTGCCGATTTCGACTTAGATGCATCAGTATTTTTATTAAATGCAGAAGGCAAAGTGAAAGCTGATAACGGCTTTATCTTTTTCAACAACTTAGTTTCTGAGTGTGGTTCTGTTGAGCACACTGGTGATAACTTAACTGGTGAAGGTGAAGGGGATGATGAGCAAGTTAAAGTTGATCTTTCAAAAGTTCCTTCAGATATTACTAAAATCATTGTTTCTGTAACGATTCACGAAGCTGAATCAAGAAAGCAAAACTTTGGTCAAGTATCTAATGCATTTATCCGTATCGTAAATGAAGCGACTAATGAAGAAGTGGTTCGTTACGACCTATCTGAAGATTACTCTATTGAAACTGCACTTATTTTTGGTGAACTTTACCTACATAACGGTAGCTGGAAATTTAAAGCAATTGGTCAGGGTTTTGAAGGTGGCTTAGGTCCTCTAGCTCGCCAATATGGCGTTGCTGTTTAATACTTGGTTATGTAGTTAATAATTAAAATATCAATCAAAAAAGTTGAAGTAAGTTATTGCTTCAACTTTTTTAATCACTAAAAGAAGGGTTTTAAAATGGCAATTTCATTACAAAAAGGTCAGAAGATTAGCCTAGAAAAATCTAACGGTTCAAGCTTAACTAACCTTTGCGTTGGTGTGAACTGGGGCGCAATTACTAAAAAAGGTTTCTTTGGAACCAAAACAGTTGCTGTCGATTTAGATGCGAGTTGTGCTGTATTTGATGCCAACAAAAAGTTATTAGATGTTGTTTATTTTGGAAAATTACAAAGTACTGGTATCCAACATTCAGGTGATGATCGTACCGGTGATACCGATGGCGATGATGGACTAGATAACGAAGTTATTAATGTTAAATTACCGCAATTACCTGCTGCTGCCGATCAAGTTGTTTTTGTTTTAAACTCTTTTTCTGGTGATGACTTTAAAACAATTCCTTTTGCTTCTATTCGTTTGTATGAAGGCACACCTACACAGGTTAACTCTATTCATGCCGTTTACGATATTGCTAATGATGAAAAATTTGCAGGTTCAGTATCTATGGTACTAGGCAAGTTATACAAGCATAACGGTAATTGGAAGTTTTCAGCAATTGGTGAAACAACAAAAGATAAGAAACTAGAGCAAACTGTTAAAACAGTTGAAACTGCTTACTTATAATTTAAAAGTTATACAGCGATATTACTAAGGCTGGCTGCATCTATTAATTAAAATTTATACTACTGTGTAGTTAGCTTAGTCATTAACTTATTAATGTAATAGCCGCTAATGATAGCGATAGCATTGCGTTATTGGAGAGATATTTTGGAATCATTACTTCCATTTTTATACATTTTTTTATCATGTTATTTATTAAAATATGCATGTGATACATTTGAGCAAGCTGCCGGATATTTAGGGCGTAACTTCCCACCTGGTGTCAAAGGTGCAACGGTTAATGCAATCGGGTCAAGTATGCCTGAAATGTGTGTTGTTATCGCTTGTTTGTTCTGGTTTGATGATCCATCTCTTGTAATGGTTGCATTAGGTGTAACAGCGGGATCTGCGATTTTTAATGGTTGTGTTATTCCTGCTCTATCAATCATTATGGCAAAAGATGAAGATGGTAAATCAGTTGATCATATTGAGCTTGATAAACGTGTTTTATTACGTGATGTTTTTTGGGTTTTAACCGCTGAAATTGCGTTAATTGTTTGTCTTGGTTTTAATCACTTTACCATTGGTATGGCGGTTATTTTAAATGTTATCTACTTCCTTTATGCAGTGCATTTATACATTGATGCAAAAAGGCATGTTGGTGAAGATGATGAAGAATATGAGTATGAAGAAATTGAAGATAAAGGGTTCTTGCTAAATCTATGTTCTTTTAACTTCAACGCAATCATATTCTCGAATCGTGCTTTCACGCTAAGTAGTGCGCTACTTGTTATTACATTAGCAGTGGCTATTATTTCTGGTGCATCTCATATCTTAGTAGAAGGTGTGCTAGGAAGTGCGTCAGTGTTAGGTGTTCCTGAGTTCTTTGCTGGTTTAGTCTTTGGTGCGGCAGCTTCGTCAGTACCTGATTTAATTTTATCAGTTAAAGATGCACAAAAAGGTGAATATGAAGATGCTGTTGCTAACCCGTTAGCATCGAATACTTTCGACACAACAGTGGCTTTTGCATTACCGTTATTAGCATGGTTCTTAATTAATGGCGTTGACTCATTACCACTGGTTAATGATGATAATTTAACTATTCTTCGTTGGTCTATTGTTGGTGTTACCTTTGCCGTTGCAGCGAGCTTATTATTTAACTATAAAAAAGTAACTAAGACAGTTGCTTACTTTTTACTTACCTTGTTTGCTGTTTGGGCTGCAAGTATGTACTTTGTTATTCAATAAGTTATATTAATGGGGTTGTTGTTCAACCCCATCTTAACTACCCAGTCAGCCTTTCAATTGCTAATATTAATTAATTTTAAACTAGCTCAACAGACTATTAATATTTGATATTAATAGCTTACAAATAGTTTACCCTGTTAAAACAGCTCAGATACTTCTTATCGATGTTGGAAGGGCAACTATGACGATTATATTTAAAAATGTAGGTGAATTGTCATTGCAATATCTAAAGCATGTTTATGACATTAAAGCGGGTACGCTTTTGTTACAAACAAAAGAAAACAGAGAAACGTTAGATAGTATCGTCGGATTTGCTTGTCGTGAAAATCCTAAGCGACATTTCATATTAATTAACAAATTAATTGGTCGTTATACTCCCACTGCTCCAAGCCTGATGCGAGCTACTTACAATAAATTAGCTGAAAAAATTGGATCTGGCACAGGTTGTTATGTTGTTAGTTTTGCTGAGGCTGCTACCGGCTTAGGTGCTGGTGTTGCTGATAGCCTAGCAAGGGCGCAAAATGAACCGGTGTATTTTCAACATACCACTCGTCATAAATTAGAGCAAGAACTCTGGTTTACCGTTGATGAGGCCCATAGTCATGCCGTTAATCATATGTTTTATAAACCAAGTGATGATTTATATAATGAAATAATTAAATCTAAAAAGTTGATTATTATTGATGATGAAATCACCACTGGCCGCACCATCAAAGTATTTTTATCTAAAATATTGGCATTTTTACCGGATCTAGAAGAGGTTGTGATCACCTCTATTGTAGATTTGATGGATCAAAATAATCAGTTACAAACATTAGATGTAGCTGTGCCTATTCGTTATGTATCATTATTGAAGGCGAATATCTCTCTGCAAAAAGACCCGAGTTTTAATCCTAGCTTGCCTACTAAAGTTAACGCCGGTTTAGATCATTCTGCTTCAATTGCGAGTGTTGGAAGGTGTGCTTTACGGATGCCGTATAATAAATGCTTAAACGCCATTAAAAGCGAACAATCAACGTTGGTTATTGCTGATGGAGAACATCAGTATATTCCTTTTTTGTTAGCTGAAGAGCTGGAAAAAAAGGGCGTTGAAGTGGCATTTCAAGCCATTAATCGTTCACCTATTTTAGTGTGTGATGAAATTGTTAATAAAGTCAAAATAGCGGCGAAAGCCGAGCAAACAGAACATTATCTATATAATTTTTTCCCCGAAAATAAATCCGTATTTGTTATCAGTGAACATGAGTACGATGGATTATTATTCTCTGAAAAAATTCAATACCACGAATGGAGAGGCTAATGAGCATTGCTTCTCGTTTAATTGTGTTTACCGATCTAGACGACACCTTGTTTCAAAGTGTTAAAGGTGAAGTCTCATCAGATGCTATTGAAGCAACGGTGGATGTAGATGGTAAACCCTATGCCTATTCTTCTATACAACAACAAAAATTACTATCTGTGATGGTGAAAGCCGATGCCACTATCATTCCGGTAACAGGACGTAGAACGAGTTCATTTTTAAATTGCCGATTACCAGACGTTATGAACAATGAATATGCGATCGTTTCGCATGGTGCCGTTATTCTAGATAAGCAACGTGTTGTTTTAAAAGAGTGGCGTGAATTTCTGACAACGACATACTCGTTAGCAAATTGGGAAAAAGAATTAACCTCCCTGTATCAAAAGCTATATGACGACTTCATTGAAGATCAAAACGTCAGAGTAAGGTTGATTATTGATCAAGGCATCACGGCTTATATTTGTATCAAGATTAATAAAGTAGGGTATCTACCTGAGAAGTCTAAGCAACTTAGCAAGCTACTTAATAGTGAGTTAAAAACGGGGATGTTATTACATGGAAATGGTAGGAATTTCGCATTATTAGCTCCCTATGCACAAAAAAAAGTGGCGGTTTCGTTTTTAAAAGCAAAGCTGAATATTAATGAATCTGATACGGTTTTTGCGATTGGTGATAGTGATAGTGATTTGCCATTTATGAAGGATGCAAACTTTTTAATTATTCCTCAACAAGCACAAATCCTGAAAGGAGAGGCTGGGAAATGAAACAACCCTTAATTGGAAGTTATTCACAAGACGATTGTTTATTTTTGTTAAAAGAGATCGAGCCTGATTTCTATACGGTAGAACATAAAGAAAAGCTAATTCAATCAGGAAAGCTGCATTATTCACAAATGGTAAGCCAAGAGAGTAAACCCAGTGATGAATATGAGCAGCTATTCTTATCATTAATGAAAAAGTATAAACAACAGTTAGCCACTGAAATCCTACAGTTATCACACCTAATTGCAGAAAAAATTCAGCAGCCAGTTTGTGTTGTTTCCTTAGTACGAGCGGGCACTCCTATTGGGGTGTTGGTGAATAGAGCGTTAAATCAATTTTCTGAGTTTGATTCTGTTCACTATTCTATTAGCATCGTGCGTGACAAGGGGATAGATATTAATGGGTTAGACTATTTATTGAATGACCTGAATATTCCCCCAGAAAGTATTGTTTTCATTGATGGTTGGACCGCTAAAGGCGTAATAACCAAGGAGTTAAAGGCTGCTATTCAGGATTATAATCAACAACATAATGTCGCAATGAGTGATGACTTATATGTTGTTTCAGATATTGGCGGGACAGCTGATCATTCCGTTACTTTAGATGACTATATTATTCCTAGTGCTTTAATGAATTCAACAGTTAGCGGCCTTATTAGTCGTTCTGTGATTAATGAACAAATTCATGAAGATGACTTTCACGGTTGTATCAGCTATCAACATCTTCAAGAGTATGATTATTCTAATTGGTTTGTGGATCAAGTTTCAGCGTGTTTTGAGCAACAACAGTATAAAGCGCCTGTTTTAATTACTAGTGAGCAACGCAACACACGCTATCAACAAACACAACAGTACATTAAAAAGCTAATGCAAGACTTTCAAGTAAGCGACATTAACCGAGTTAAGCCAGGCATTGCTGAAGCAACACGTGTTATGTTACGTCGCGTGCCTGATTTGCTTTTAGTCAAAGATAAGCTGAATCCTAATATTGCACATTTAATCCGTATTGCGAATGAAAAGGGCATTAAGATAACTGAATTAGATGATATGCCCTTTGGTGCTTGTGCTTTAATTAAAGATGTGAGGTAAACTCAATCAAGTTGTGGTTGATAAAGTTAAGATAAACCCCTATATCAATAAGGTGTGGGCAGTTTCGTAAGTTAAATTTTATTAGATTAAATTTTGGAGAAGAAGATGAGCTTTTGGAATAATATAAAAGAAAAAATGAGCGATGCTAATGACAGCTTGCAAAAGAATATTGGTCAATTTAAAAATAAAAAATTTGCCGATGCATCGATGGCAATTTGTGCTTTAGTCGCAGCAGCAGATGGCGAAATCGATGCTGATGAGCGCCGTAAAACAGCCGCTTTCATTATGTCTAATGATACGTTAAAAGTGTTTGATGCAAGTGAGCTAAAAGAAAAATTCGATTTCTTCTGTAATAAACTAGAAGCGGATTATGACTTTGGTAAAATCGATGCAATCCAAGCATTAGGTGCACTAAAAGGTAAATCAGAACAGGCAAGAGCTTGTATTCAATTAGGCATCATTATTGGTAGTGCAGATGGTGACTTTGATGCTGATGAGAAGAAAGCAATTAAAGACGCTTGTAATGCTGTAGGCATTGCACCTTCTGAATTCGATCTATAATAGTTTAAGCTTAAAACACATATGTACTTCTAATAAGGTTTATCTACTAAATAGAAAGGCGTTTTAGCTTGAACAGATAGTCTATTACAGCGCTTGAATAGCGCTGTAATCTTATCCCAACCAGTTATCCACATCCCACCATATTGCTTATCAAACTTTTGACATGGCTATGATTCTTTACTGCAATCTAAAATAATATTTATGCTATTCTTCAGTGAGATTTTAATCTCTTTTATCCATATATTTGCCCTTATTTTTCTGTTTATGAGTCATATTAAATAGGAAAGTTGATGCTATTGTTTAAGGAAAAACATGTTATCTCAGGTTGTTAGTATACTCTTTCCTGTTTTTGCGCTTGCTTTCGTGGGCTATTGTGTAGGTCGTTGGGTAAAGCCTGATTTTGGTCCGATCAACCATTTAAATATGGAGATTTTTATACCTGCACTTGTTTTTGCGTCGTTGGGGGCAATGCCCTTGGAGATGGAGCAGGCTCCTTTATTAATAGCTTCATTCATTGCGGTTTTCTTGCCAGGTCTATTGATGATCCCGTTATCTCGAATATTTAATTTGCGCTACCGAGTTTGGGCGCCTTTACAAATGTTCCGCAATAGTGGCAATTTAGCTATTCCTTTATTTACCTATACTTTTGGTGATATTGCTCTCGCCCCTGCGGTTCTTTTATTTGTTGTTTCTTCTTGCGCTCATATCTGTATAGGTCAGGCGATACTGAGTCAAAGCAATCCAATAAAGCAAGTTATTAGCTCTCCTATGGTATTAGCGGCATTGGCTGCACTTATTCTCAATGTGAGTGGGATAGGGTTATGGGAGCCTTTGTATGAAGCCAGTTATCTATTAGGACAAGCAGCGATTCCGGTTATGTTGATCTCATTGGGCGCGCAAATGTGTAACCTTCGTCTTGATGGTTTAAAAGTTGGTATTTCATGTTCTTTATTATCATTATTTACTGGCGCGATAACCTTCACTATTGTTTATTTTCTAGTACCGTTACCGACAATGCATGTACAAATGTTGTTGTTATTTACTATGCTGCCGCCTGCGGTGATGAATTATATGCTTGCAGAGCGTTTTAATATGGAACCAGATAAAGTGGCGGCGATGGTATTACTGAGTAATTTTTTCAGTATTGCTACTTTACCCATTATTTTAATGGTGACGTTATCATTGACATAAGCAATGGCGTATTTGATTAGTGCTACATAAGCGCACCAGAAACTGCTTTGCTGAATCTGGTGTGCTAATTTCGTTTTATGATGCTTTATTGTTTGTGAGAGGCGGTAATAAATTAATACGATTATGTATTGCATGATGAATAAATGACAGCTTAGTGCGTACTGATTGTGTCAGCACAAATGGATAAGCGTCAGGCAATCCCATGCTTCGGTTCAGCGAGTTTAAAATAATTGAAAACTCCATCCATTTATCTAAAATATCAGTAATAGATGTCTGCGCATAAAAGTAAAAAGAATCTTGAGGTAGATTTAATTTCTCAGGATCTTCTTTATCTGCTTCACTGCCACTTGTAGAGCCAGTAAAAGAAAAGTTTTTAGCCGTTTCTAGTGTGTCAATAATATGCATGTAATGCGCCCAAGTTTCAGCCCAATCTTCATATGGGTGCATAGTCGCATACTCACTAATAAAGTGCTGATGCCAGTTTGCAGGCGCGCCATTTTTATAATGTGTGTCTAACGCTTCTTGATAATCTAATTGGTCATCACCGAAGTATTCTTTACATAAAGCATGTTTTTTAGGGAAGTTAAAAATCAGCTGATCAAAATAATAATGGCCTAATTCATGACGGAAGTGGCCAAGCAAAGTACGATAACGTTCGCCCATTGCCATTTTGGTTTGAGAGCGGGCAACATCATCGGCTTCGGCTAGGTTAATTGTAATATGTCCGCAATTATGGCCTGTAAAAACAGGGGCTTGTCCTTTTAATGGCGTGGTAAAATGGTCATTAACATCTCTATCGGTAATAAAATCAAAACTTAATCCGTTTTCAGGATCTTGTTTGGTGGTTTTTAGAGGCACTGACAATGCTTTGAGAGTATATAAAGCGCGTCGCTTTGCTGTTTCCATTTTTTTCCATAGTGGAATATGCTTTTCAATGGTCAAGTCAGGTACGGTTTCATTAAATTGGCAAGAAAAACAAAGGATCTCTTCACTATTAGGGTCTGGTACAAAAGTACTCAAGTTAACCATGCTGTTACAAACATTGTAACGTGCATTATTATCACATTTTTTATAATGTACTTTAGGCTCTGCTGCTTTAAAAAATAAGCCGGTTTTTTGATCTAACTCGTAAGGCTCTACTTGATCAAAGTCGTCATCTAAGCCAACAGTTCTGCCACATGCAAGACAATGACTACTTTCAAAAAATAAGATGAGATTTTCTTTACAGTTACACTTAAATGTTTTCATTATTGATACCAGATGTTAAACAGAGAGCATTAATGCCGATGCTAATTTTGAAAGGATATTATAGGTGAAGTTTTAGACTATCACACCAAAGCAGTACATGCTTTATCTGTTTGGGTGTGATTAAGTCTATAATTAACGGTTTAATTTTTATTAAATTCGTTTTAACAGTTCAGATTTTTTAGTATTAAATTCATCTTCACTTAATGCGCCGATATCACGGAGTTGAGCGAGTTTCTCAATGATACCTAATGTTTCAGTGACGGAGAATTGGGTCGTTGTCGCTTGATTAGTGTTTACTTCAGCAACGTCAGGTTGATTGGTTTGCATATTATAATCAGACTGATTAGGGACCATAGGCCCTACAGCTTGTAGATATTGAGGCTCTGCAAAGTTTTGTTGTGGAGCTGGCTGAATTTCACCTTGGCCTGAAATAATAGGTAAACTATCGACGCTGATTGTTCCCCATTGGCTATTAAAACTTAATGATGTATTGCCACCTTGTTGTTGGCTAACACCACCGATATTATGATCTAAGGTGTCATAAATAGTAACTTGCCCATTTAATTCAACAGCTAGACGATTGGGGAAAACCGCATAGCGAATATTGTTTTGTGCACCACTGCTAAATGGAAGCCCAAGATCACCTGGCCACCATTGACTGCTACCTGGAGTGCCTGCTGGAATGACAGGAAAAATTTGTTGAGTGTTGATAATATTAGCAAGTTCATTACATAGGTTATCAACAGTATTTTTTAAACCATTGTTAAACATATCACCTACCATGGTCATGCCACCTCGCATCCATTGTCCCGAACCACCTAATTCTGGACAATTGAATTGAGCCATGGAACAGCCACCGTTATTAACCGCAATCAGCATATGTAATACTGCATCCTGACTGAGGCCGTATCGCGATGCGATTTCAGCGACTAAATTAGCGCCGACGTCGGTAAGCTTTTGCATAAACATGTGTCCTATTTAATTGGATAAAGATAAACCGCTTGTTTTATATTGATAGGCTTGTTAGTTTTAATACAAAGGCGGTTAAAAATTATCCTACTATAACACTATTGTTACCTCGATACGTGGCTTTCTTACTAAGTATTTTATGAAAAAAGTGATTACGTTTGTTTTACAATGAGTTGCTATTAATCCATAGAGGATAGCAGTTATGGTGAATAGGAATGAGGCTGTTTTTAGTGCTATTTTGGTGCACCTTTGCACCATGAAAATGAGCAATGGAATGTTTTATCGCGTGATCTTGAATATTGTCTGCTGTATTAACTTATTTATTCTGAAATTAAGTTAAAAACTCATCTTTTCTTATTAAAGTAATGTGGAATGAATTTTGCAGAAATAAGCGTAAAACCAAGGAATATTTTTTATGTAGGCTAACCTAAGCCAACATTATCATAGGGGATTTATTAATGACAATTACAGTTGGTATTGCACACCATACCCAATATAAATACGACCGTCCTGTTAATATGGGACCACATATATTCCGTTTACGTCCTGCACCACACAGTCGTACCAAAATAAAAAGCTATTCTATAAAAATCATTCCAGAAGACCATTACATTAATTGGCAACAGGATCCTTTTGGTAACTATCAAGCGCGAGTTGTATTTAATAAACCAACCACTGAGTTCAGTTTTACTGTCGATCTTGTTGCTGAATTAACTGTCATTAACCCATTTGATTTCTTTTTAGAAGAGTATGCAGAAGAATTCCCATTTAAGTATGATTCTGTTCTCAAAGCGGAACTCGCTCCTTATCTAAAAAAACGTAAAGCCAGCCCTAAACTGCAAGAGCTTATCGATTCTTTCAAATCTGAAGATAAAGAACGAAGTGTTGATTTCTTAGTAAAAGTAAATCAGGCCATTTATGAATTGGTCGGTTATGGGATTCGCTTAGAGCCAGGTGTACAAACACCGAATGAGACAATGAGCAAAGGTACTGGATCATGCCGTGATTCTGCTTGGTTACTGGTTCAGATATTCCGTCATCTAGGTCTCGCTGCACGATTCGTTTCTGGGTACTTAGTACAATTAACATCGGATCAAAAACCATTAGATGGCCCAAGTGGTCCTGAAGAAGACTTTACTGACTTACATGCATGGACTGAAGTTTATATTCCTGGTGCGGGTTGGATTGGTCTTGATCCTACCTCTGGTTTATTTGCAGGTGAAGGGCACATTCCATTGGCTTGTACTCCTGAGCCAAGTTCAGCGGCGCCTGTTACAGGCGGAATTGATGATTGTAAATCAGAGTTTAGTTTTTACAATAAAGTAACACGCGTACACGAAGACCCTCGTGTTACTAAGCCTTATTCTGAAGCACAATGGTCTGCGATTAACCGTTTAGGCCAACAAGTTGATAGTGCTTATGAAGAAGAAGGTATCCATTTAACCATGGGTGGAGAGCCGACTTTCATATCCATTGATGATATGGAACATCCACAATGGAATACAGAAGCAGACGGTAAAGAGAAGCGTGTATTAGCTCAAAATTTATTTGTTGAGATGAACAAGGTCTTTACTAAGGGTGGTTTCACTCATTATGGTCAAGGTAAATGGTATCCAGGTGAACCTTTACCGCGCTGGCAATATGCTGCGTACTGGCGTAAAGATGGTGTTGCGCTGTGGAAAGACTCAAATTTACTTGCCGATCCGAATAAAGATTATGGTTTTGACCATACTGATACTAAAAAATTCGCAGAAAAACTCAGTGTTGCAGTAGGCCTTAATAAAAAAGCTTTAACCACTGCTTATGAAGATATTTTGTACCATTTATGGCAGGAAGGTTCATTGCCAACGGAAGCTGGGCCTAAACAACCTGAACTACTGCATGCAATGAGTCGTAAAGGTTTCTTGAAAAAAATGGAGCAGGGGATAGAGAAGCCTGTTGGGTATGTTCTACCATTGCAATGGAATGATAGCAAAAATTGCTGGCAGTCTTGTGTATGGGAGTTTAAACGTGAACATTGCTTCTTATTACCAGGTGAATCACCATTAGGTTATCGTTTACCGCTAGATAGCCTACAGTGGAGCGAGAATATTATTGATCGTGATCCCTTTGATATTCCTGAAAAATTTGGAAAAAGCAAAAAGATCAAGAAAGGTATTATTGGTTCTGAAGTGATCAGAACTGCGATGGCACTTGAAGTGCGTGATGGTCGCTTATATATATTTATGCCACCAACCAGTCATTTTGAACATTACCTTGCTCTATTAAACGCAATTGAAGGCGTTGCAGAAGAGCTATCAATGCCGGTTGTCATTGAAGGTTATAGTCCACCAAAAGATAGTCGTGTTGAAAAATATGCAGTAACACCGGATCCAGGTGTCATTGAAGTGAATATTCACCCTTCAACATCATGGATACAGCTAGTTGAACGTACTACAACGTTATATGGTTTAGCCAAGCAGTGTCGTTTAGGAACGGATAAATTTATGGCCGATGGCCGCCATACTGGAACCGGTGGTGGTAACCACGTTACCTTAGGTGGTGAAACGCCAGAGCAAAGCCCATTCTTGCGTCGTCCGGATATCCTACGAAGCTTCATAACATATTGGCAACATCACCCTGGGTTATCATATCTATTCTCTGGTCTATTTATTGGACCAACAAGTCAAGCCCCACGTGTTGATGAAGCACGAGATGAGGTTTTATATGAGTTAGAGATTGCTTTCTCTCATATGCCTGAAGGTGAAGTACCAGAGCCTTGGTTAGTGGATAGATTGTTACGTAACTTATTAGTTGATTTAACTGGTAATACACATCGTGCAGAATTCTGTATTGATAAATTATATTCACCAGATTCATCAACCGGGCGTTTAGGTATTGTGGAGTTTAGGGGATTTGAAATGCCCCCACATGAGCGAATGAGTTTAGTGCAAATGTTATTATTGCGTACTTTACTTGCTTGGTTCTGGAAGAAGCCTTACCACAAGCCATTGGTCCGTTGGGGTACAGAGTTACATGATAAGTTTTTATTACCACAATATGTTGAAAATGATTTAGCTGAAATTACCCGAGATTTACAACAAGCTGGTTTTGCATTCCAACTAAGTTGGTTAGATCCATTCTTTGAATTTAGGTTCCCAGTATGTGGCACCCGTGAACTTGATAATGTGACGCTTGAATTAAGAACTGCGATTGAGCCTTGGCACGTATTGGGTGAAGAGGCAAGTGCTTCAGGTACTGCTCGTTACGTTGATTCATCGTTAGAGCGTGTACAAATTAAAGTGATTGGGGCAATCAGCGACCGCTATATTGTTACCTGTAATGGTCGTCGTGTTCCGTTAAAATCTGTTAAAGGTAAAGCAACGGATGAAAAAGTAGCGGGTATACGTTACCGAGCATGGCAACCGCCAACAGCATTGCACCCTACAATCGGGGTACATGCACCATTAACATTCGATCTTATCGATACGTGGGAAGGTCGTTCGCTAGGTGGATTTGTTTATCATGTAAGTCATGCTGGTGGTCGTAATCCTGAAACATTACCTGTTAATGCTTTTGAAGCTGAAGGGCGAAGAGTCGCACGTTTCTGGGAGCATGGGCATACACCAGCATTATTGGCATCTGATGAGCCTAGTTGGAGCCCGTCGGCTGTTACTCGCACTTTTACATCTGCTAATAATGTTAGTGAGTTTGTTGTACCGGAAGATGAAAGTATTAATGAAGATTACCCAAATACTTTAGATTTACGTCGACAACCTAACTTTAAATAACACTCAATACTGGTATCATCCTATTTTAAGCTTTTAAAGTAGGATGATCCTTATCCTTTTATGTCTTTTTTACGACCTCTAATCAATGGAGCAATTTCAGCTTGTATATTAACGAGAATAACATATCGAATTTGCCTGAATGGTTAACTTCATACTTAAATAAATTACATGGTAATGATGAATTATTTAATCATTGCGGCGAGAACCCAGAGCATTGGGACTCTCTATTTAATCGTTTATCAAATTTAACGGCTGATGATATTAGTGCTCGAGCGACTGAAATAAGCCAATTATTACAAAATGGCAATATAAAAAATGAAGCTAATCAAAAGTGCCATTTTGATCCATTACCGCTTATGTTTTCTGAAGCGGATTGGACTTTACTAGTAAAAGGCATTAAACAACGAACAACCTTGTTAAATAAAATACAAGAAGATATATATGGTGAACAAAAGTTATTAATAGATGGCCATATTTCTGCTAAAAGATTATATCAAGATAAAAATTATTTAAGAGATGGTTTTAGCTTACCAAAAGATGAACTTAAACTATTTTTTACAGCATTGGATCTTTATCGCGCTCCAAATGGTCAGTTTAAAGTGTTATCTGATCACTGCCAATGCCCTTTAGGGCTCGGTTTATTAATGAAAAGCCGAATCATTGCGCGACGTGTCATGGCGGAAGAGTTTGCGGAATGTAATGTTCAGCAAATTAAAGGCTTTTTGAAAATATTCCAAAAGACCATTAATGAATATACGCAATATGTAGACGACCCGAGAATTGTGATTCTTACCCAAGGTATCGATGACCCGAACTATAATGAGCATGCTTTTTTATCAACTTATTTCGGATATACCTTAGTACAAAGTGCTGATTTAACTGTGCGTAATGGGGAGGTCTGTTTAAAATCATTACAAGGGCTGGGTAAAATAAACGTTATTTTACGTTGGTTGCCTGATCGCTGTATCGATTCTTTAGAGCAAACCGAATACTCATTACATGGTATTCCTGGCTTATTACAAGCTGTGAGAGAAGGCTCTGTTAAGGTATTAAACCCATTCGGTAGTGGTGTTTTAACCTCACCAGCATTGCAGTGTCACTTATCTGAATTATCAGAAATTGTACTGAATGAAAAACTTATTATCGATGAACCCGCTTATTATGATGTT
The DNA here is from genome assembly GCF_038155185.1 of Psychromonas aquatilis. Taxonomy (NCBI): domain Bacteria; kingdom Pseudomonadati; phylum Pseudomonadota; class Gammaproteobacteria; order Alteromonadales; family Psychromonadaceae; genus Psychromonas; species Psychromonas aquatilis. Next base: position 76,883 of record NZ_JBAKAZ010000003.1, on the reverse strand, counting down.
GGGCAGGCAACAACATTAGATTGGCGGTTATTGGAACTAGCAAGTTATCAAGATAAAACATTTAAATTAGATGGTAGTATTGACGCTGAAAAAATTAGACAGCTGATCGCTAAGGATCCTGAACAATATTATTTCCAAGATAAACCTTTATTTAGCACCGCTCCTTTTTGGGATGGTAATCAACTTATTGCTAAACCAGTGGTTTTCCGTTGTTATGTATTAACCACAGAAAAAGGTATCGAGGTATTGCCCTCTGCCCTTTGTTTTTCTAATGAAGAGAGTAATGATCCAACAGCATCTGGTTGGATAAAAGATACTTGGATTAGTAATGCTGAGCATTTTGATGCTGATTATTTAACCTCGAGTATTCCGGTTAGGAAAAGAATGGACGTCACGCTTTTGGAAGGGGTTATTTCTAGCCGCACTGCTGAGCATCTATTCTGGCTGGGAAGGTATTTAGATCGTTGTGAAAGTACCATTCGTATCTTACGTATTTTTATTGATAAATCGACAGAGCTAGCGGTTTACCCTGATCCTCGACGTCAAAATATTGTTTCGCGTTTATTAAGTGCCATAAAATCTAAGCGTATTATTTACCCATATGTTGAATTACAGGATGAACTAGAAACGTTTAATATTGATGATGCCAAGCTAATGGCTTTTCAGTTATTAGCTGACGAACAGTGTGCTGGTAGCATTATTAATACTTTAAAATATTTATTTAATGCGGCATTACAAATACAAGAGTTATTATCTCCGGATAGTCGCCGCATCATGGACAATATTAACGAGCAGGTAGAAGTTTTAAAAACGATGACGCTCAATATTTCTACTCGTACTATGCAAACACGTCTAGATGATATTATCAGTGCTATCATGGCTTTTAATGGCTCTCTAGCGGATTGTATGCCTAATAGTAATGGTTGGTTCCTGTTGGATATGGGGCGTAGAATAGAACGCAGCTATCAAATTCTTTCTATTAGCTCTACTTTGTTAGTTGAAAAATTAGATGAGTCAGAAGAGTTAGGATTATTAGAAGCGGCATTAAGTTGCCAAGTTAGCCTAGTCACTCATAAACGTCGCTATAGAATGTATCAAAGCATTAGTACTGGGATTGAGCTGTTGTTATTGGATGCAGAGTATCCGCGTTCTTTATTATTTCAGTTAGAAAAAATTAATCAGCTTTGCCGGCACCTTCCTACTAAACGGCGACCAGGTGTAATAGCAGCCCATGAAAAAGCTATTCTATTATCTAAAACGAGTTGTTATGTGACGGAAAAAGACTACTTACAAGAAAGTGTTGATGGACGCCGTAAACAGCTCATTGAATTTAACCATAATATTCGTGCAAATTTAGAAACCTTTTGTGATGTGTTGTTATTACAATACTTTACACATACCAAAACGGCGACTAAATTGAATTGGACTAATATTGAGCAAGCTCAATCGTGAAATATAAAATAAAACATAAAACAACATATCAATATGCGGACTACGTTAGCCTATGCCAGAATCAGGCAAGGTTAACGCCTAAAACAAGCCGTGGTCAAATTTGCCACAACAGTAAGATAGAAATAGAACCACCGGTAAGTTATTTAAGACAATTTACTGATTATTTTAACAATAATGTGACAGCTTTTGAGATTGCAACACAACATAAAAAACTGACTGTCACTATGATTAGTGAAGTTGAGTTGTTAGGTGGAGCGAACAGTGATTTAAATAATCTTGATATGCCTTGGTTAAAAGTACGTGATTTATTAACCAAACCGAGTACTAAAGAGCTTTTAAAAACAGCTGAGTTTGTTCTACCGTCGATATTTACCCCTCTTGAAAAGGGTATTAAAGAATACGCCTTAAAGTCTTTTCCGCCTGAAGCTAATTTAATTGCAGGTTGCACTGACTTAATGGCACGAATTTTTCATGACTTTCAATATGATCCTGGTTTCACGACAATAAGTACACCTTTAAGTGTTGTTTTTGCACAAAAAAGGGGCGTTTGCCAAGATTTTGCACATTTTGCACTAGCTTGTTTAAGGAGTATCGGTTTAGCTGCAAGGTATGTGAGCGGATATATTGAAACTTTACCGCCAGAAGGCGAAGAGAAGCTAGAGGGAGCCGATGCAACTCATGCTTGGTTCTCTGTTTATCTTCCTAATTTTGGGTGGGTTGATTTTGATCCTACAAACGATGTGTTACCTAAAGAGCAGCATGTAACGTTAGCAGTGGGAAGGGATTTTTCTGATGTGACGCCATTAAAAGGGGTAGTATTCGGAGGAGGTTCTCAATTATTGGACGTTGCGGTGGATATGATTAGGTTGGAGTAATTATTTACAATTGAGTATCTAGCTCCATTAAAAGGAGTTAATGATGATAAGGCGAGAGTGCATGGAAATTGATTGGAAGGCGTATCAAACAAATGGTTTTTTTGATGAACTAATAGATGCCAAAGGGAATGTCCGGTCACATGGGCAACAATTAGCACAATTCTTCTCTAAATTATCAGGGGAAGAGTTAAAAACAGCACGTGCGGTAGCAGATTTAGCCATAAAAGAAATGGGAATCAGTTTTACCGTTTATAATGAAGGGAATATGATAGATAGAGCATGGCCTTTTGATATCATTCCTCGTACTATCAGTAAAAATGAGTGGCAGGGAGTTGAGGTAGGTTTAAAGCAGCGCGTTGAAGCATTAAACTTATTTATTGATGACCTTTATCACGACCAAAAAATAATAAAAGATGGTGTTTTTCCTAAAGGGCTATTAGAAAAATCAGTTAACTTTCGCAAACAATGCGTTGGCATTAATCCTCCCAATAAAATATGGGCGCATATTTGTGGTTCAGACTTAGTGCGAGATGGTAACGGCACTATGTTTGTACTAGAAGATAACTTACGAGTACCTTCTGGTGTGTCTTATATGCTTGAAAATCGCTCTGTAATGAAGCGTGTATTTCCTGAATTATTCGAACAAGTCTCTATTCTTCCTGTTGATGATTATCCTTCTCAGTTATTTGATATGTTATCGGCAATGTCTCCTCGTAAACAAGATAAACCTGAAGTGGTCGTTTTAACCCCAGGTGTTTTCAACTCAGCTTATTTTGAACACTGTTACCTAGCACAGGAAATGGGCTGTGAGCTTGTTGAAGGCCGTGATTTAGTTGTTGAAAATGATGACTGTGTTTATATGAGAACGATTGGCGGTCTACAACGCGTGGATGTCATTTACCGCCGAATTGATGATCTATTCTTAGACCCAGAAGCTTTTTTACCTGACTCTCAATTAGGTGTACCTGGTTTAATGCGTGCTTGGTCTAAAGGTAATGTTGCACTGGTCAATGCACCAGGTGCAGGGGTTGCAGATGATAAAGTTGTTTATGCTTATGTCCCTGAAATTATTAAGTATTATCTAGGTGAAGAAGCCAAAATAGCAAATGTACCTACCTTTAAATGCATGGATCCAAAAGAATGCGATCATGTAATTAAAAACATCGACAAATTAGTTGTTAAACCTGCCAATGAGTCAGGTGGTTATGGTCTTTTAGTTGGGCCTAAGTCAACCAAGAAACAACAACAGGAAACAATTGCTCAAATTAAAGCTGACCCAAGAAACTGGGTGGCTCAACCGACATTAGATTTATCGACAGTGCCTACTTTCGCGGATAACGTTCCCGATGGACGTCATGCAGATTTAAGGCCTTTTATTTTGTCATCAGGTCACGATACGCAAGTGACAACAGGTGGTTTGACTCGTGTGGCGATGACCAAAGGCTCACTTGTCGTTAACTCCTCACAGGGTGGTGGTAGTAAAGATACTTGGATTGTTGACGAGGAGGCTAAATAATATGCTAGCAAGAGTAGGTGAAACTTTATATTGGATGTCTCGTTACATCGAACGTGCGGAAAATGTTGCCCGCTTAATTAATGTTAATAATATGTTGATGATGGATTTACCGAAAGGTATCTCTACAGGTTGGGAGCCATTAATCGATATTATTGGCGCGCGTACCAATTTTCAAGAAAACCACAGTGATTTTTCTGAGTCTAAAGCATTAAGGTATTTATTGGTGGGGAAAGATAATTTTTCATCAATATTGAACTCTATTGTTTCTGCTCGTGAAAGTGCTCGAACTATTCGTGATGTTATACCGCGAGATATTTGGGAGCAAATCAATACACTTTATTACTATGTAAAAGACAACCAAAATGAAGGTTTAAGTAAGAGAGGGCGCTTTGCTTATCTTACTAAAATCATCGAGTCTTCACATAAAATATTTGGTAGTTTAGATGCCACCATTAACCATGATAAAGGCTATAACTTTCTGCGTTTCGGCTTAATGGTTGAACGTGCAGATATGACGTCTCGTATCTTAGATATACGATCAGCTTCTTTAATCACAGATGAAGGTGAAACTAAACCTTATGAAAATATACAATGGATTAGTTTGTTACGTTCTTTAAGTGCTTATCAAATGTATCGTCAAGAAATGGGGGTTCGTGTACAGCGATCAGATGTTATAGAGTTCATGATGCATAGTGATGTATTCCCACGCTCTATTATGTTTTGTTTACATCAAATGAAAGCGTTGATTGAGCCTCTACCAAAATCTGAATCGTTAACTCAATTAATCGATGAAACTATCAGCGAGTTAAAAAGTGAAGATGTTAGATCGCTTAAAAACGGTGTATTACATAAATATATCGATGATATACAGATTAAGTTAGCAAGTGTTCATAATGAACTTGCTGAATTATATTTCTTAAAAGCGCCAGTATTAGAAGACGTAGAATAAGCTTATAATGAGTGAGTAGATATCATTTCTACTCACTTTTTTTCCTTAACACCAACCACTTTATTTAACTAGCAGCTATAACCAAACAGTTAGATATTTTTCAAACTCGATAATGATTTTTACTGATTTGAATTCAAAGAACCCTACTTTAAATTCTTTTGTAAAAGCTCGACGTTTATTAGTCATGTGACACCTCATGTAAGTGATAATAATACCACCTTAAATGGTGTCTGAGATCATTAGAACACTAGAGTATCTATCTAAGCGAAGTAGTATTGACGTTCGCTTCGGGGCGGTGACTTTAGTCTCCTTGCTTGCATCAAAGTAAAAACCAAAACAAACGTCATCTAAGTAAAATGCAACAAGGTAAAGAGCGAAGTGCTATTGGCGTATCTACAAGGGAGGCTAAAAAAAGGAGTCGCAGAGCTTCTCCGCTCATGATACTAAGCTGACGCTGAATTCGCCCACCGCCCGGAAGTCAAAACAAGGTTCCTGAAAGTGAGCAGCACTAGCGTTAATAAATGGGTGAGTATCTATCTAACCTGAGTAGTATTGACGTTCGCTTCGGGGCGGTGACTTTAGTCTCCCTGCTTGCATTAAAATAAAAAACCAAAACAAATGTCATCTAAGTAAAATGCAACAAGGTAAAGAGCGAAGTGCTTTGTTTTATTGGCGCATCTACAAGGGAGGCTAAAATAAAGGAGTCGCAGAGCTTCTCCGCTCATGATACTAAGCTGACGCTTAATTCGCCCATCGCCCCAAAGTCAAGGCAAGATTTCTGAAACGAAGTCGCAGAGCTTCTCCGCTCATGATACTAAGCTGACGCTGAATTCGCTCACTGCCCCCAAGTCAAAATAAGGATCCTGAAAGTGAGTGGAACTAGCGTTAATAAATGGGTGAGTATCTATCTAAGCGAAGGCCTCAAGGGATAAAAAGTATGTGCTTTAGGGATTGGATGAAACTGACCAGTTAATTTTACAGATTGGTATTAAACATCAAATTAAATTATAACTATTGGTGTATCAATAAGTGTTTAAGTCCATTAATATTATTATTTTATTAATAATATGAGCCTTGTGTTAATAAAGTGAAAAGGACGAGTAAAAGCAGCTGTAGCGAGCAAGCTTCGCTGTTATTTTAGAGAGTAGTTCTGTGCATTGGAGTAAATTGAATGAAATGGACAAAACAAGGAAGTGCACCTGATTATCGGTTTTCATTAGCGAATGAGCGGACTTTTTTGGCTTGGATTAGAACATCATTAGCCTTTTTAGCGGCAGCAATTGGTTTAGATCAGCTCGCACCTAATTTGGCAACGCCAGCGGTGAGAGAAAGTGTTTCATTAGCATTATGTTTGTTTGCTGCTTTATTGGCTTGCTACGCGTATTTACGTTGGGCCGCTAATGAAAAAGCAATGCGTGCTAATGTTGATCTGCCTTATACAAAAGTATTGAGTTTGGTGAGTATTTTTATGACCATTGTTGCCTGCGTGACTATTTTGATGGTGATTAGTGCCATTTAAACGTAAAAGTAGGCGTCAAAATGAGCCAGGTCTACAACCAGAAAGAACCGCGTTATCATGGCAACGAACAATATTCTTGTTAGTGGGCGTGTCGATGTTGTTTTTTCGTTGGGGTTATGTTGAAAATGATTTTATTCTAATGGTAGGTAGTGCCGTTTTATTGTTGAGTAACTTAGGCCTTTGTATTTATGCTTATAAACGAAATTACTTTGATATCGACAGCACTATTATTACTTCCAAGGGCGCAATTCTGGTTAAAAAGTTACTCTGCTTTGACATTATATTTAGTGCACTTCTCTTTGCTTTCTCGATTTTATCTAAAAATATTGATAGCTACTTTAAATAAAAAAACCGAGTAAAGAATACACTCGGCTTAATGCGTTAAATATACGTGTTATATTGTGGTACTTTTTGCACTCTTTTTAAGAATCCAACCCAATAAAAAGATAGTTGCAGCACAAATTAAGAATACTGCTCTTCCCCATAAAGGATTTGGTATTATTATCATTGCAAGTAATCCAATGCCCATGCACATGACCATTGATCCTAATTTGTTACGTTGTTCTGCATCAACTTCATTTTGCTCAGAATCTGAAATAATAGGGGTTTCAACGTCTTTAAAGAACGCGATTGTTTCTGCTCTATATTCATCTTTTTCTTCTTTATAAAAGAGAGTTGTTGAAATAAAGAAACCAGCAGTCAGAATTAAATGTGCTGCAATAGTCAAGGTGATGCGCATTTCACTTGCTTCACGACGAGTTAATTCATCCATGCCTAACCAGTTTGCTACAACATCAGAAGTAATAACATCAGTCATTAACCATGATACAAACATACCAAAAATAACTGTTACCCATGGCGCCCATTTCGGTGTTTTCTTGAATAACATACCAAAGAATAATGGGACTAGTAATGGCACTTGAACCATTGTTGAAACAGACATCATGAGTTCAAAGAGGCTCATCTCTTTAAGAGAACTAAAGAAAATAGCGACAAAGATAACTAATACACCACTTACTAAACTAACAACTTTACCGACATTTAATAAATGTGCATCCGACACTCGTTTATTAGCAACAAGAGGTTGATAAACACTACGAACAAAAATGCCAGAGTTTCGGTTTAATGCTGAATCCATTGATGACATGGTTGCGGCAAATAAACCTGCTAGTAAAAGACCGATTGTCCCGATAGGCATCGCATTACGAGCGAAAACAAGGTAAACAGCATCTGCTGCTTTACCGCCAAGCTCTGGGTATGCACTTGCTGCATCGGGATAAAGTATTGCAGAAGCCCATGGTGGAATAAACCATATAATACTTCCTACGCCCATTAATACCATTGCTAATAAAGCGGCTTTTCTTGCGTTGTTTGTATCTTTTGCATTTAAAAAACGATAAGCATCTTGCATATTATTAATACTTTGTAATTGTTTAACTACAAAGAAAATAAATGAGCAAACAAGTAATAGGCCATAATTCATATCTGGACCCATAACAAAACCACTAGGGAATTCATGAATGATAACTGAGGGACCACCAACAGCAATGAGTGCTACGATTGCACAGGCAACGGAGATAACAGCAACGACCAATGTTTGTATGAAGTCAGAAGCAACTACTCCCCAGGCTCCTGAAATAACAGAAACAAGTAATACGGCTAGTCCTGTTGCTATAATTGTCATGACTAAATCTGCATTAAATACTGCACTAGCAAAAACACCTAATGCATTTAACCATACACCTGCATTAATAAAGCTAAACACTATCAATGCCCATGAAAAAAACTGTTCGTTTTGATTCCCAAAACGCCTTCTAATTCCTTCTGTAGGTGTATCTACTCGCATTTGACGAAAGCGGTGTGAGAAGTAAAGATAACCAAAAAAGTAAGCGAGTGTATTTGCTAAAAAGACTAAGGTGATAGCAAAACCATCAGTGAAGGCTTTACCTGCAGCACCGGTAAATGTCCAAGCAGAAAATTGGGTCATGAAAGCAGTGGAGCCAACCATCCACCATAACATTTTGCCGCCCCCCCTAAAGTAATCACTGGTGGAGCGGTTTGCCATTTTTTTAAAAACTACGCTGATAGCAACAATTAAGAAAAAGTAGCCTGCGATAACGAAATATTCATAAAACATATGTTTTCCCTAAACTTGATAATTTAATTAATCTAACTAAAATAGCAGTTCTATACAGGCCTACCTTTTAACTATAAATGTGGGCTTATTTTTTGCGACTGAGACTTTAGTAACTTTCGTGATAAATACGCTTAATCAGTATTACTACGAATTAAATCAATGATGTTTTGGTATTCAGAGCCTTCTTTGAAAGTTTGGTAAGGCTCTACCGGCTGTCCACTCACATCTTTTACTAATTTACTTGCTAAATAAGTCCAGCTGCGTTGCGTATCATCTTCAATTTTTGGTAATAAGTCAGAGATCGTGTTGGGCAATGGTATCTCTTTCCACTGTTTTGTTTCATCCCATAAATATAATGGGCCATTACCATAATGGCCTTTGATATAGATAGAGCCTTTACTACCATGGAAGACCAAGTGATCTTCATTGAAGCGTGGTACTAAACCACCATGTTTGAATAATACTGATACTGGGTTTGATGCAGGAAGGCGACTCTCAAGCTGCATTAGCACCGTATAAGACCATTCTACATTGCAATCTTTCCACTCTAATGACGGATCATTGATGTCTTTAGGTATAAAATTACGTCTTTCGATGAAGTTATGAACGCCTTCAACAACAGGGGCTTTAGGCATATCATTACGTACTTCACCCTTGATAGACAATATCTTATCTCCAATCACAGAAGTCACGATTGAAAGTAGATGTGTGAAGTTGTTATTAAGGCGACCGCCCCCATTTTCAATACGATGTGACCATCCAAATGGGATATTAGGATCTAGATTAAAGTGGGAAATACACTCAACTTCAGTCGGTTCACCAATAAGACCTTCTTCAATCATTTGTTTTGCTTGTATGATATGCGGCATATAACGGAAACTTGCAGCGAATGCTGTTTTGACATTTTTTGCTAGCGCAAGTTGGTATAATTCAGTTGCTGTTTCACCACTTTCTGTCATCGGTTTATCACAAAATACATGGCAGCCTGCATTAATTGCTTGTTTAATTGGTTCCACATGGGCGCCACCAGGTGTTGCGATTGAAACTATGTCTGGCTTGCAGGTTGTTAATGCTTGTTGCCAATCAGTGCCAAAATAGGGAATGTTTAGCTTTTGGGCAACGGCTTCAACAACACTTGGGGTACGACCGACAATTCCTACCACTTCAGCACCTGCGTCGCGAAAAGCTTGAGTATGCCCTTGACCTGCAAAGCCGGTACCGTGGATTAATACTTTCTTTTTAGTTGTCATTTTGATTCCTTTTGAATTTGTTTTATATTGCTTTAATAGAGCAACATTAGGTGCTGCTTACCAATGCCATAACGTTCCATCTTCTAAACGACTAACAGGCAAATAAGAGCGTTTATATTCATATTTTTCAGCTTCTTTTTCATCAAAATCAACGCCTAACCCTGGTGCGTCTTCAAGCATTATCATGCCATTTTCAAGTCGCATCCCATGTTTAAAAATCGTTTGTGATTGTGCATTTCCAAATCCAACAAACTCTTGAATACCAAAGTTTGTTGTCGATATATTAAGGTGCATATGTGCTGCGAAACAGATAGGTGATAGGTCAGGCGCACCATGAGGAGCAGTGCGAACGTTATAGATATCAGCAAAGCTGGCTATTTTTTTCAATGCAGTTATTCCCCCTGCATGTGTAGCAGCCACGCGAATATAGTCTATTAATTGATTTTGAATTAAGTCTTTGCAGTCCCATACCGTGTTGTACGTTTCACCGATCGCGAGTGGGGTGCTGGTATGGTGACGAATTATTTTGTAGTTACCTTGGTTTTCTGCCATTGAAGCATCTTCTAAAAATAAAAGGTTATATGGCTCTAACATTTTACCTAAACGAGCAGACTCTATTGGTGTTAAACGGCTATGTACATCATGTAAAAACTCAATATCATCACCAAAGCGCTCACGTGCTTTTTTAAATAACTCAGGCACTAATTTAAAGTATTTAGCGGTAGACCACTCTTGTTCTGGTGGTAGCGGGCGAGTACCTTGTAATTCGAAATAGTCTTTTTTATCAGCCAATACGCCATAGGTTTCTTTTAAGCCTGGAATAGCAGATTGTAATCTAATCGCTTTAAAACCTTGGTCAATGCACTCTTGTACTTTATCTAATGTGTCATCAATGTCGACACCATTTGCATGTGCATATAAGTTAATACCATGGCGGCACTTTCCACCTAACAGTTGATACACGGGTAAGCCTGCGACTTTACCTTTAATATCCCATAATGCCATATCAATAGCGGCTACTGAAGCCATTGTGATTGCACCACGACGCCAGTAAACACCACGATATAAATACTGCCAGATATCTTCGATGGAATGCGCATCACGACCAATTAAACAAGGTACCACGTGTTCTTCTAAATAGGTCACAACCGCTAACTCTCGTCCGTTGACTGTTGCATCCCCTAAACCGTAAGTACCATCTTCGGTGATGACTTTAACGGTAACAAAATTTCTGCCTGGATTGGTTACAAAAACTTTGATCTCTTTAATCTTCATTATCTACTCCACCTTTGTATTTTTTAGGGTTTATTTAGTATTCTTGTAAATCGATTTAGTAAATCGGTTTACTTGTTAAGTCTATGGGATCTGTTTAGAATGTCAATCAACCCTATTTGATATACTTAACAAATTATAAAAACTGAAATGACTAAACCAAGAATTATTGATGTAGCAAACCAAGCTGGTGTTTCAAAAAGCACTGTATCGCAGTATTTGAATGGTCGTTTTGGTCATATGTCGGTGTCGACGAAAGAAAAGATTCGCATGGCTATTGCCGAGTTGGATTATGTACCTAACCCGATTGCGAGAAGTCTTAAAAGTGATAAAACTAAGACCATTGGCGTAGTAGTCAGAGATATTAGTGGTTTTAATACGAGTCGAGTATTACGTGGTATTGATGACTACTGTAAAAAAAGCAACTACAACGTATTGATCTATAATACCGACTTTAATGAAACGGTAGAAAGGCGGTCTTTAATAACGTTAAAGCAGATGCGTGTTGATGGCATTATCATTACCTCTACAGGGAAAAATATTGACCTGATTAATGAGTATCTTGCTTCAGGTTTCCCTATTGTGCAATTTCAGCTGGAATATGAAAACTGCCACAGCAACATTGTTTTATCGGATTACCGCGGAGGAGCAGAGAAAGCCACTGAGCACTTAATTAAATTAGGTCATCAGCGCATTGCTTTTTTAACTCAGCCTTTTGAGGGAAATTTATCGAGAACAGAGCGCTATCAAGGATACTGTGATGCACTTAAAGCTTACAAGATTGAACACGATCCAAGTTTAATTCAATATTGGCAGCGAGATTATGGCTTTAAGGTGTCTCCGATAGATACTCTCAAGAGAGATAATGCACCTACTGCTTTTTTTACACAGCATTTGGCGATCACCACTGATTTGTTAAAGCAATTACACCAAGCTGATATACGCATTCCAGAACAGGTTTCTATTGTAGGCTTTGATGAAATACCAATGGTAGAGATGTTTAAGGTACCCGTTACTGTTGTTCAACAAGACCCTTACCGATTAGGAGAAGAGTCAGCAACTTTATTATTAGAGAATTTACACGCTAAAGTCAGTGGTGTAGAAGCTAAAAAAGTGGTTATCCCTTGTAACTTAGTGATCAGAGATTCTTGCCAATCTCTCGATTAACTACCTCTTATCCCCTATTAAGTAGTTTTTACCTATTGAAATTTTAATACCCTGTAAAAACTACATGAATCACATCCCTTTATTATTTTAATTTATCAAAAAAATAAAATAAATCGTTTATTATCAATAATTTGTGTTTTTGGCATGAGATTCGCATTGTTTATATTGAATCACGAAAAGAGTGGTTACTGAGCAACTTCATTTACTCGTTGTCAGCTTAGTATCTGTTTTAAACTTGAACAAAAGGAGAATAAACAATGCCTACAGCAAAGACTAAAACTCAAACTCAAGAAGCACAAACTAAAGCAGAAGAAGCATTTCACTCAGCAGAAGAGGCTGTACTAGAAAGCGTTGATACCCTAAAAAAACAGGCTAAAGACTCTTTAGAGGATAGTTCAGAAAAGATTAAGTCTGCAAGTTTAAAAGCTGAAAATGTAATTAAAGAGCGTCCTTTATTAAGTATAGGGTGTGCATTCTTAGCAGGCTGGGCCGTTTCAAAAATATTAAAATAATCATTACCTACTAAGCCCCTTGAGAGGGGCTCTTTTAGTTTATTTTTGCAAATCGATATAATGGATTACGACGGAGGAACGATGGACACTAACGATTTGAGTGATAAAAATAATACCTCTGAAGAAAGTCATTTAAATGAACCATCAAATGCACAAAAAATCCAAGATAAGTTTGATGAGATATCAAACTTAGTTGATCAATTATCGCAAACATTACAAGAAATTGGCGGATGGTCACAATCTACGTTACAGCTGTTTTTTATGGAATGGTTACGTAATGTTGCAGCAGCAAAAAAGATACTCGTTTGTCAGATACTTTTTATCCCTCTAATTATTCTATTTATTTTTAGCTTATGTGTCTCTATTGGTATTGTTTTTTACAGTATTACAGGACATTTATTGATTGGAGTGGCGAGTTTTTTAATCGCATTTTCAGCTGTGTTATTAGCGTTGTTTTTTTGGCAAAAACACCTATTACGCTTTTTAGGTTTTAAACAAACAATTTCTCAAGTTAAGGAAGGAATGGATGTCATCTCTAAAGCAACTAAATCGTTCGATTAAGTTAAAAAGGTTAGAAGGTAGTGATGCAGCTAGGCGCTGCCAGCTAAGTCTAAATATCTTCTTATACAGTGTTCATAAACAAACTAAAGCACATCCATGGATCGCACCGATTGGTGCTTTTTTTAGTGTCTTTATTTTTTCAAAATACACTAGGAAAATAAGAACTTTTTACCCCTTAGCCTCACTCGGCGCTAATGTCTTCAAGCAATATCAAGATACCAAGAAGTAGCCTTCGTTACTGGATTAACCTGTCATTGAGCATTTTAATTGTTTATAAGTAATCGTTGGTTAAGCATAAAGGAAATACTACTTTGAAAGATAAGTTGAATAAAGAAGCATTAGACCATTCAGAAAACCACGTCTCATTGGATAACTCACTACAACTTGAAACTGATACCTATAGACTTTATCAAGCTGGATTTTGGTTCATTTTATGCTTGGTATTACTGGTTACCTTGTATTTTGCTAAAGGCATTTTATTACCCATTATTATCAGTTCATTTATTGCATTATTATGTAGCCCCCTAGTTAATTATTTACAGAGAATAGGCGTTCCGAGAACAATCGGGGTGTTGTCCGTTATTTTTTGTATGGTGGGATTATTGTACGGAGGTGTATCCGTATTAATTGAACCCGCCCAGCAGTGGTGGTTAAAGTTGCCGTCATTAGTGAAGGATTTATCTCAAGAAATCACTAACATGACAAACAGTAATAGCATTAATGCTGCAGTAAGTAGTGACCTAGTTAGTGGTAATAATGTTGGAGAACTTAAAAGTAATACGTTGCTTTCATTGGTAAAAAGTATCGCAATAGCAACACCTTCAATGCTTACACAGTTGATGATTGCACTATTTATGTCTTACTTTATGCTGAGTTACGGCAGACAGTTATTTACTGGCTTTCTGATGCAATTTGATAGCTTTTCCGATAAGCGTAAAACTGTCGATTTGATTAGGTCAATTCAAAAAGATATTTCTCGTTATATTGGCACGGTTACTTTAATCAACTTTGGCTTAGGGCTTGTTGTTGGTTCTGTGTTCTTTTTATTTGGAGTCGAAGACCCATTTTTATGGGGAGCAATAGCTGCGGTACTCAATTTCGCCCCTTACTTAGGTCCCTTGATTTCAATGATTTGTTTCGCCGTGATCACTTATGTACAGTTTGATTCAGCGAGTTTTACATTCATTATTATTAGTACTTATTTATTAATTAATATGCTTGAAAGTCAGTTTGTTACGCCAACCTTATTGGGCAAACGTTTTAACTTAAACCCATTAGTTATTTTTATTTGGTTAATTTTATGGGGATGGATTTGGGGAAGTATGGGAATGCTAATTGGTGTGCCTTTGCTGGTTTGTCTAAGTACCTTACTGGAAGGTTTGGATATTTTTGGTCGAAGCCACCTTATTCTAAGAGAAAGATAGTAGGGTTCTAAGAAAAAGGTAATAGGGTTTTAATAAAAAGATTACAGCGTTTTTTAACAATATTTTTATTGATATTTTCCTGCTAGCGACATAAATAAAGTCGCTAGCAGGAATCTATAAAAGGTTGATATTAATCGGCTTCTACTTCGTATTTATCAAGTTTGTTGTATAAGGTTTTAACACTAATACCAAGTTCTTGAGCGGTTTTAGTTTTATTACCTGAATTATTATCGAGATTAGTCACAATAGCTGCTTTTTCGATATCGACTAAAGTCATACCAATTGGAATTGAGTCTTCAACTTCTGATTCCGCATTTAAAGTAGGTGTTTCTGCGATAATATGCTCATCTTTAATCAATTCATCGGAAAGAATAAAAGCACGTTCAATGGTGTGTTTAAGTTCTCTTACATTACCTGGCCAATTATATGCTGCAATCTTATCTAAAGCAGATTGTAGAATACTTTTGGTTTGTCCTTCTTGTGCATTTTGATGAGCAATAAAGTGTTTTGCCAGTCCTGTAATATCATTGCCACGGTCTCTTAAAGGTGGCACGCTGACAGGAAAGTGCGCTAAACGAAAGAACAAATCTTCTCTGAATACTTGCTCTTCAATGGCTGTTTGCGGATCACGGTTCGTTGCGGCAATAATACGTACGTTGGCCAAATGTAATGTTTCGCCACCTACTCGGCGATATTCACCTGATTCTAGAACACGTAACAATTTAACTTGTTGTTCAAGAGGCATTTCTGTTATTTCATCTAAAAATAACGTCCCACCTTCAGCTTGTTTAAATACCCCATAATGAGATTGATCCGCACCAGTAAAGGCGCCTTTATGGTGCCCAAATAATTCACTATCAATCAGTTCAGGACTAATTGCACCACAGTTAATGGCGATAAAAGGTTGTTGATTACGCTCACTCGCTTGGTGAATTGTTTGCGCAACCAGTTCCTTACCCGATCCACTTTCTCCAATAATAAAGACCGATGCTTCTGTTTTAGCAACGCGTCTTAATACTCGATATAGTTTATGCATAGGAGCTGAAGAACCCACTAATAAACCAAATTGGTCTAAGTCACTGGTTGATATTCTTTCGCCTAAATAACCTTTTGATTGGTGTGATTGACGTAAGTCTTGCAACGTATCAACTAAGATATTGATATCAATAGGCATTCGGTAATGAAAAATAGCGCCGAGTTGCATTAACTTATCTAAACTTGAGTTAGGTTTTCCTGAACTGATTAAAATCAAATCCATAGAGTTTAAAGCATCAAGTTTAGAAAGTGCTTCATAATCAGCATCGGTAAACGTATTAAAACCGACAATGGCAACATCAGGTTTATGGATTTCTATTTGAGATATCCAATGCTCTCCTGAAGTTAGCTCAAGTTTATTAAAGTTTTTGAGTTCCGTGTTCTCTAATATAGATTGTCGCAGAGACTCGTTTTGAACATCTAAGAGTAGGTCTAGTTTATGCATTATTTGCTCTCACGATAACGAAGCAATCGTTTAAATGTAATAGGGAAGATAGATCATCATCGCGATGCTAGAGACATTTGTCAATCTTATAATTTACAAAGGTTTGATTTATTGTAGGTAAAGAGGGAAGAAAGTATTTTTTTTGAGCAGATTAGCTTAATAAAATAAAATAATCTGCTCTATATATCAGTTGCTTATACTTTTTTTGTATAGACTTTAAGTGAAGCGGGTTGTAATTTTATATGCACTTTTTTAGCTGAGTAATGTTCGCCGTCTAAAACATATTGTATTGCTTTATCGGCTGAAATTTGAATATCTTCAGCATCTATATATTGAAACTGTGTTGCTTTTTGCGTTTCATTTAAACTAGAAATCGTTAGGTCAGAGAGGGCAAGTACTCTTTCAGTGAGAGAATCCGTATCTTTTAAATAGGTAATATGAAGTTTACCATCGTTAGGTTGAGGCCTTTTACCACCTTGCGCTAATAGTGTGCTAAAGGGAGCAATATTGGCAACGCATAAACTTTGAACGTGCATTTCCTGTGGCTCCCCATTATCAGTAATAAGAGATAATGTTTGTTTATCATCACTGACGATAGCATTAAAAAAACCTGTTAAATAAGCGACTTGGCCGTGTTTATTTTTAGTTTCTCGACTCGCAGATTCAATCATTTTCTGTTCAAAACCAATGCCCATTACCAGTAGCATTAAATGATCATTACACTTTGCTGTGTCTATTTGTTGAGTTTGCTCTCCTAAAATAGCTTGGCAGGCACTTTTTACCGGTGAAAATTTAGTTTCTAATCCATATAAAACATGACATAGCGCATTGGCTGTACCAAATGGCACAATACCGAGTGTAATATCAGTGTTAGTGAGTTGATTGGCGACTTCCGTTACCGTGCCGTCTCCACCACACACAATTATCTTATTTGCTGAAGCTTGCTTGGCTTCTTTAGCTAATGTTGTTGCTGAAATCTCAGGGGTTGTTTGTTTTATCTTCAAACGGTGTTTAGTGGTTAGTTCTCGGATTAACTGTTGTTGATGTTGCTGCCATTTTCCACCCCCAGCAACAGGGTTGGCAATCATCCAAGTATGCTCAGATAATTGTAGTTTCTTCTGTTTGCTAATTGCGGTTAATATTTTACGTTGTTTTTTATTTAAATTAGCGGACTGACGAATAGAGTGAATTTTTGCTAATGCTTGGTCCACATTTAGGCTCGAGTCTTGGCTTAATAGGTAGGCTGCCATCACAAATACAGAGCGACCTCGTCCTAGAGCGCAATGAACGACAACCGATCTAGATTGTGACAGTTGTGTATCAATCCAATTAAGTGCATGACGTAATTTATGTAAGGAAGGTGCCTTATGATCTAATACAGGGATAGTTAAGTAATCAAAATGCTTATCGGTCATAGCGCTTTCTAATCCTGCAAACTCTGCAGTGGTATCGACGATACAATCAATGTTTTGTGACTTTAAATACTCGAGATCAGAGCTTAGTAGCCGTCTAGAAAGGTATAAGTTATCGGTGATTTTTTGTATCGGTGGCGTACTATCATGCTTTCTTGCCCAATAATTATAAGCTCGAACACCCTGTAAAAAAGGAATAAAAGCCCAGCGTATCCACCAGGCTATTTTGCCATCGCTATTTTTACGGAAAATAGAGTGGATATCGAAGAGATAAGCGATACTGACTAATGCAAAAGAAATCGTTAGCCAAATAAACAGTATTTTTAATAGTAAAAGATCAAAAATACAAGCCAGTGCAAAACTTAAAAATGCAGCTAAAACATAATATTTTGTAATGAACATACTGTTATCCCTCATAAAACCATACACCTAGGTTGTTAGATGTATGGGTATCTCTTCGACAGGCTTAAGTGTAATTACATTAACTCATTATCACTGGGAATAGTATTGTTTGTGTTGTCATGTAATTACGATAATTTAACGCGACCTAATTTAAATTAACTTGCCATCTCTTGAGTATATTCTTTGGCTAGCTGGCTTTTTTGTTGTTCTGTAAATACTTTGCCTGCCATTTGGAAGAAACGTTGCTCTTCCTCTTCTAGATGGTGCGATACTTTGTGTTGTAGTGAATGCATTATGGTTAACCAACCTGGAGAGTTAAAGTCGGTATCATTAAGCTGTGCAATAATTTTATCGATAGCATGATGCTCAGCTATACCATGTCTAGACATTTCAACGGTTTTATCCTTTTCAATTAAAGGTTTATAAAAATACCGTTCTTCAGCAATGGCATGCTGTTCTAATTCTTGTTTTAGATCGCTATAAAACTCTCTACGTGCAGCGGTATCACCTGATGTTGTTACCAATGCAGACATTAATAGGCGTTGTTTTTCATGGCTTTCACGTAATTTTTCAAATATGTTATTCATTATTTATTTATCCTTCTTTAATCGATTAAAAAGAGCGTGTAGAAAATGACGTTAATCATTTTTCTACACTCATAAATAATTTAAGTATTAACAGTCTTTATCTGCTGCATCTAATGTGTCTTTCACATCTTCACAGGTATCTTCGATACTGTTACCAATATCAGTTGCGGTTTCATCTAGCTGCTCACCTGTTTCTTCTGCAGGGCCTTCACTACAAGCACTCAGTAACAGTAATACGGCACCGATTGCGGCGAAACATTTATATGATGTTAAGTTTTTCATTACATTCTCCTACTATTATTTGGGGCGATTTATGGCATTGATAACAAGTGATACAACAAATAATACAATGAATAGGTAAAAGATTATTTTAGCTATCCCTGCTGCTGCACCGGCGATGCCGCCAAAACCTAAAACGGCTGAAATCAAAGCGATGATTAAAAATAGAAATACCCAGCGAATCATGACATCTCTCCTAAATTATATAATGTGTAAAGTGCATCACTGCTGACTGCTATCGAAGCAATGATGGTTCTTATAGTTCTTGTTGTTATAATCAGGTAACGCTTGTCTTTTTGTTGCTGTAGATGAGTTACCTATTTATATCTGCGAACTTGTTAAGACATTAATAAGCTATTAGTCACATTGGTGGTTACTTTGTTTTTGTCTGAACTGACGGCTGCTGTTTCATCTTTGATAGTCAGTTTATTTTCAACACCTTTTACGCCATCTAAGGTCTTAATTAACTCTTCAGCTAATGACTTCTCAAGAGTGCTGTTTACCTCTCCTGTTAAAGTGACAATGCCATCTTCAACGTCAGTATCAATATTGAAAGAGTTAAGTTCGGCGTTAAGTAATAAAGTGGTTTCAGCTTTACCGTCTACCCATGCATCAAGGGATTCACCTTTCCAATCTTGCTCAGATGCAAATGCCAACGTTGATGAAGTCAGTAGTACAGTCGAAAGGGCAATCTTTGTTATGTTCTTCATGTTTTTCTCCTCTAGTTGATATTTAATGATACTAAAGCGATAGTCGTGCCAACTTTTTATCTTATTGTTTCTATTGGGTTTTTATTTTATTTTAGGTGTTGGCTTTACGTTAGTTATGAACTATTTACAGGGGAGGGTGTAATAATTATCAAGTATTTATAGGCCACTTTTACTTTTTTAACTTGATTATAAAGATACAAAGAGAGTGGATTGTATTATTGATGTTTTAAGCTCTAAGAAGAGTGAATCAGCCTGTTAAGTACATTATTTAGGTGAGTTATCACGCTTAGTTAGGTCAGCGTTGGCTTATATTTAATGGAATCTTTAAATTAAAGATAGGCCTTATAGTCTTTTTTAGGTGAGTATGGGAAATGGAGGTATAGCTCAACCATCAAGTTATATTCTATGACGACATTAAATCACATAACGCTTAATTCATAATAAGATGCCAAAAGGGTCATTGATATAATTGCTCTTTATGGCCATTAGACTAAGAATATCTTTTCAACTTTCTACCTTACTTTGGGGCACAAAGCACCTTAAATTGTTTGCTCTATTATCCGTTGAAATAGCCAATTTATGCTGATTCCCTGTCAATAGAAAGTAATAGCAAAAGGCAAGGTTTGACCCCTGAAATTTTGGAATTTAAAGAAAGGTAACGGTAATGTCAGACGTAAGTCACTTTGAGCAAATAAAACCTCTGTACTAAAACAGAAACCTGTTGAAGATATAATTGCTTTAAACGTATACTCGAATTTTTTGTCTTAAAAGGATTTAGAGATGCATTTTTTAGGGGTGATTAGTCAACAGTTGAGTCGGTTTACCGCATTAGTTATTGTTTTAGCAGCAGCGGTGACATTTATAGAACCCGCGACTTTTTCTTGGGTGACAGGCAATACTCAGATCATTGTACTAGGGGTTATCATGCTTGCTATGGGCATGACATTGGGTAAAGAAGATTACAAAATATTGGCTAAACGCCATTAGATATTTTTATTGGTTCTATCATCCAATATACCGTGATGCCGATATTAGCCATTGGTGTGGCTAGCCTGTTTGATCTCTCACCTGGTTTAACACTGGGCTTGGTTTTAGTAGGTACTTGTCCAGGTGGCGTATCTTCTAATATCATGAGCTATCTGGCTAAAGGTGATGTTGCTTTTTCGGTGGGTATGACCACTGTGTCAACCGTCATTGCACCTTTGATAACACCGCTGTGGTTGAATTACTTAGTGGGCCAATCAGTCGAAATGGATGGTTGGGGCATGTTCCGCTTTATGCTACTAGTTACTCTGCTACCCGTTGCTATCGGCTCCATGCTAAATATTTTATTTCATAACAAACATTGGTTTAAAGATGTGCAAGCCGTTATGCCTGGCGTTGCTGTATTAGCTTTTGCTGCGATCGTGGGCGGTGTTGCAGCCGTATTTGGCAGTCAGTTTTTACACTCAGGATTGGTCGTCATCTTAGCCATTGCCGTACACAACTTTGCCGGTTATATACTGGGTTTCTACTCAGGTGTATTATTTGGTATGAACAAGGCCAAAAAACGTACCATATCTATTGAGGTTGGTGTGCAAAATGCAGGCTTAGCAACGGGCTTAAGTACCAAGTTTTTCCCTGCTAATGCACAATCTGCGATCGCGGCAGCTGTTGCTTGTATCTGGCACTCGATATCCGGCTCTGTATTGGCAAATATCTTTGCTTGGTGGGATAAACGTCAGGAAGCAAAATCCCCTACTGCTATCGATGCACAAGTTATCGTAGATATTGATAAACCAATAAAAAATAGTTAAGGCACTTTTGGTATTCAAGAATCGCACTGACGGAGCGCTTTTATAGTGATTAGCAGTGCTTCATCATTGCTCAGTCACTATTATCTGCTTATTTATAAAGTGCCTTTTGATATTTATCTTAAAATACACAGTACAACACCAGTCGATAATACGGAGTTTCATTATGATTGGGGTCAGTCTTTCATTAGTTCAATAATTTGTGTGTTCACTTCGCTTTTTGATAACCGAAATCGTATCATTGTAATAATGTGAATTAATGGATGTCTAGTAACTATATAGTTTCTATAAATTTAATGTTTAAAATGAAACCACATATTTTATTATAAAGCTTTGACAGTTAATGATTTAATTATTGTTATTTTTTATTTCATAGTCCGTGACTATCGTGAATTATGGATAATATACTGTTATACGTTTCTCTTATTCTCTCTATTTTATTCTATTCAATTCTTGACTTATTATAATTTACTGCCATTATAAAATTATCTAAACGCAAATTTTAAAAGTTGAGTTATATGGTTAAGCCTACAGTGGAAAGAGCACCTAAATTTGAAATTTCAGAAGTTGATTTATCAACAGTAGGGAAATACTTAAATGAGTACGGAGCTACTGATGATAAGGGGAGATACCTTCACTGGAATCAATTGAAGTGGCGTGTACCGCAAGCTGAAGCAAAAGATATTTGGGCTGCAATTAAGTTTAAGAGAACGATGCAAATCAAGTATGTTCATTTATTGGATGATAAAGAAAAGTGTTTCTCATATGCGACTCCTCATTCGATGGAAGCAAAGCTACATCAAATAATTAAAGTTGCAGGTGGAAGTGTTGGAGCAATAGCTGGTAACGTTGCTTCTGACAGTATTCAAAGAAAATACTTGGTTTCTTCTCTAATAATGGAAGAGGCGATAACGAGTGCACAATTAGAAGGTGCATCGACGACTCGTGAAGTAGCAAAAAAAATGCTAGAAGAAGAAAGAGAGCCTGTTGATGAAGATGAGAGAATGATCATCAATAACTTTCTTTTACTTAAAAATGCAGAAAAAGTTTCTAAAGAGCCATTATCAATTGATTTGATTTTAGATTTTCATCGTATTGCAACTAATAAAACTACTGAGAATAATGTAGTTCCTGGTGAGTTCAGAGAAGATAATGATATTTTTGTTGAAGATGATAGAGGTGAGATTGCACATAAACCACCTTGTTATAAAGAGATTCCTGAGAGGCTTCAACGTCTGTGCGACTTTGCTAACGAAGAGCATTCAGGCATTGATGGTGGGGAATTTATTCCTCCTGTAATTAAAGCAATAATATTACATTTCATGTTGGGGTATGAGCATCCGTTTAGGGATGGAAATGGTAGAACTGCTCGTGCTTTATTTTATTGGTTTATGTTAAAAAATGAATACGATCTTTTTAAATATGTTTCCATTAGTAAATTATTAAAAGATGATCCTAAGGGCTACGGCCTTTCATATTTATATACAGAAAAAGATCAAAATGATCTCACATATTTTATCGATTTTCAGTTAGATATAATTCTAGCTGCATTTGATGAACTACAAAATTATTTAAAAGTTAAAACTGATGAATTTTACCAAGTAGTTGAAATTTTGGATAATTCACAATTTAATAATCTTTTAAACTTTGTTCAAAAAGATATTGTTAAAAAAGGCACAAAAGATCCAGGTAGGTTGTTTAGTGTAAAGGAAACAGCTAACTCTTATGCTATTGCTGAAAATACGGCTAGAACATATTTAAATAAATTAGTCTCGCTTAAGTTATTACTTCAAACAAAAGATGGTAGGACAACCTTATATTTTGCTCCTTCTGATTTGAAGTCACGACTAAAAGCAAACCACGTATAACAAGCTGTTTAAACTGATAAAAAATAGTTGGCCATCGCTTGCGATTATAGCCAATTATTTTTTACAGCTTAACGGGGCCTTATGGCTGTAGAGTTTCTCCAAAAAAATCATTTTATGAATGGGGGCTTATGAATGGGTCGTGTCTTGCCTTTTGCTTCTTATTATTGCGGTTGAACGATG
Source organism: Psychromonas aquatilis (assembly GCF_038155185.1). Lineage (NCBI taxonomy): Bacteria > Pseudomonadati > Pseudomonadota > Gammaproteobacteria > Alteromonadales > Psychromonadaceae > Psychromonas > Psychromonas aquatilis. The sequence goes on along the minus strand of NZ_JBAKAZ010000003.1, from coordinate 53,538 downwards.
TTGGCCACAACTTTATAGCCCACTCGCTCGCTATTGGGGCGAAAGTGACTTAGAGGTATTACTCTATTTTATCAGTACTTACAGAAATTCATGCCCGTAATGTCCGGGTTGTTGTCGTTAAAGAAATAACTTTAATGTTCGATACTATCAATGCTGATCATAACTGAGTCTGGGCGCCAATATTCAAATTCACAGTCAATAATCTCTTCATATTGGTTGTAATTTACACGGCATATTTTCAATACTTGTTGCCCTGCACTGAGGTTAAGTGCTTTGGCTACATGTGCTGGTGCGGTAGTTGGTATCACATCAAAGCGTGAACGACTGGTGCTGAAATTATATTTTTCTTGATATAATTGAGTAAGGGACTGATTGAGATCTTCCTCTATAATATGAGGGAAAAAATCACTGATTAAACAGTTTTCCACAAATAGCACGACTCTCCCATCAATATATCTTAAGCGCTCAATAATATGAATTTCAGTGAGCTCTTTAAGCTGCAAAATTTTCGCGTGCTCACTTGGTGCCATGATGGTATTGATATTAACTAATTGCGTTTCGGCAATTCGGTTCTGCTCACTCACCATCTGTTTAAAATGACATCGTGACAATGGGTTATATTGAATTCTTGGTGGAGAAACAAACCAACCTCGTCGGTCTTCTCGATATATTAACCCTTCTGCTTCTAAAGATTTAAGTGCTTCTTTTACGCTAATTCGAGTCAGGGAAAATAAGTCACAAAGCTCTCGCTCGGATGGTAGTTTTTGTAATGCTGTTAATGCATTACCAATAATTTGTTCACGTATGACATCCTTCATTTTGAGCGGAATTTGCTGTTTTTTTTGCATATTCTGAACTAGTCCAGTTGTATGTGTTTATATTAAATTACTATAGATTGAAACTTAAAAATAGGGGGAGTAAAGGGTTATTGATCACAAATAAGTTAAAAAATAGTTTTTACTTATTGTAAAAAAACTGTAATGTTTGGCTTGTAGTATAAAAAATGAACTCACTGAACTAGTCCAGAGGATGGAAGTAAAATGAATACATTTAAAGTTACGTCAACACTTATCGCACTCTCTCTATCACAATCTTTGTATGCTGCTGAATCGACGGATATAGATTCACTGGTTGCTGCCGCTCAAAAAGAAGGTCAGGTTTATAGTATCGGAATGCCTGATTCATGGGCAAACTGGAAAGATACATGGGCTGACTTAAAAACCAAATATGCTATTGAACATCAAGATACCGATATGAGTTCTGCTCAAGAAATCGCTAAATTTGATGCTGAAAAAGAAAATGCCACTGCTGATATCGGTGATGTTGGTTTTGCATTTGCACGTGTAGCTGTGCAAAAAGGAGTATCGCAACCGTACAAACCAAGTACATGGGACGATATTCCTAATTGGGCAAAAGATGCAGATGGCCATTGGGCATTAGCTTACACCGGTACCATTTCATTTATTTCAAACAATAATCTAGTTGAAGATGCGCCTACAACATGGGCAGATCTATTAACAGGTAAATATAAGGTAACAGTAGGCGACGTAGGTGTTGCATCACAAGCAAATAATGCCGTTTTAGCTGCTGCAATTGCCAATGGAGGGGATGAAGGTAACCTAGATCCTGCTATTAAATTCTTTGGTGAATTAGCAAAACAAGGGCGTATTTCATTTACTGACCCAAGTATTGCCAATTTAGAAAAGGGTGAAATTGAAGTCGCTATTCTTTGGGACTTTAATGCTTTGAATTACCGCGACCAAATTGATCGTTCTCGTTTCACTGTCAGCATCCCACAAGATGGTTCAGTGATTTCAGGTTATACAACGATTATTAATAAATATGCTAAGAACCCTAATGCAGCGAAGTTAGCACGTGAATATATCTTTAGCGATGCAGGTCAAATTAATTTAGCTGATGGTTACGCTCGCCCAATCCGTACTAACGTGACATTACCAGATGAGATTCAAGCAAAGTTAATTCCTAATGAGCAATATAAATCGGTTTCTCCAATAAAAGATTTTAAAGCTTGGGAAAAATCTGCTCGTAAACTGCCACGTCAATGGCAAGAAGGTGTACTTATTTACCAGAACTAAAAGGATTTATAATGAACGATAAGGTTATTCTTGTTGTTCTTGATGGCTTAAATCTGAAAGTAGCCCAGGATTGCCTAGGCTACTTAAATGGTTTAGTAGAGCACAAGAAAGCAAGCCAATATTCACTATATAGTGAACTCCCATCACTATCTCGCCCCTTGTATGAATGTATTTTAACGGGGGTCACCCCTATAGAAAGTGGAATAGTACATAATAATGTGACTCGTCGTTCTTTGTTTGAGTCTATTTTTAGCCTAGCGCAGGCACAAGGTAAAACAACCGCCGCTGCTGCTTACCATTGGGTTAGTGAACTATATAATCGCTCTCCTTACGATCCGATTCGAGATCGTCATACTCACAATGAAAGTTTATCCATTCAACATGGCGTTTTTTATCATTGGGATCATTATCCTGATGAAGCATTAGTCTTGGATGGAGAGTATTTACGCCAAGAATTTGATCCTGATTTTTTGCTTGTGCACTCTATGAATATAGATGATACCGGCCATAAGTTTGGTCTTGATTCAGCTGAATATAGAAACTGTGCTCGCCATGCCGATATTATTTTATCTAACTTTTTACCCACTTGGATAGAAGAGGGATATCAAATATTAGTGACCAGTGATCATGGTATGAATAATGATAAGTCACATGGTGGAACGCTTGTTGAAGAGCGTGAAGTGCCGCTTTATTTGATTGGTGATCGTTTTAGTCATTCAGATATTTCCATACAACAAACAGAGTTATGTGGATTGGTGTGTGAATTACTTGGTTTATTGCATCACAAGCCCTTCGTAGAAGAGGCATTAACATAAACAAGGATGATGTTATGTTAGCGATTAAGTCTGAAAAATCGAAGGGCGCTGTTTTTATAGTAAAGTTAGGTCAATACAAGCCGGTCCTTTGGTTAATACCATTTATAGTTTTTTATTATCTATTTCAAATTGCACCTATGCTTTGGGTTTTCGTCAATAGCTTTATTTATGATGGAGAGTGGACAATAGAAAACTACAGCGAAGTTTTTGATTCTGCTTTCATTTTACAAAGCTTTAGCAATAGCCTTTGGATCTCCTTTTGGTCTAGTTTGATCGGCTTAGCCTTAGCCGCTTTATTAGTGTCATCTTTGAGGCATTTAGATAGCAAAATTCGAGATGCTATTATTGCATTTACTAATATGAGTAGTAATTTTGCAGGTGTTCCATTAGCTTTTGCATTTATTATTATCCTTGGTACGAATGGCGCTGTGACTTTGTTACTAAGGCAGTGGGGAATATTAGGCGATTTTGATTTATATAGTAAATCAGGTTTACTTGCTCTCTATATTTACTTCCAAATTCCATTGGGGGCTTTATTACTTTATCCGGCCTTTGATGCGTTAAAAAAAGATGCCTATGAAGCTTCACAATTATTAGGTGCAAATACACGACAATATTGGTTAAAGATAGGGTTACCTATTTTGTCACCTGCTTTATTAGGGACTTTTATTATCTTATTTGCCAATGCCATTGGCGCTTATGCCAGTGTTTATGCATTAACCAATGGTAACTACAATATGGTGACGATTCGTATCGCAAGTTTGGTTTCCGGCGATCTATTCCTAGAGCCTAATTTGGCAGCTGCAATTTCTGTTTTATTGATGGCGTTATTAGCGTTGATAACCGCTGTAAATCAATGGTTAATAGCAAGGAGCTACCATGCATAATCAAAATTTATTGCTACATAAAACAGTGGTCTACGGGTTATCAACATTATTACTTATCCCTATTCTTGCCACTTTAATTTATTCGTTTTCCTCAAGTTGGGGAGCAACCATGTTACCTGATGGCTTTTCAATAAAATGGTATTCGCAATTATTAACCGATCCGCGTTTTATAGAGGCTTTTGCACGTTCATTATTTATTTGTATTAGCTCGTTAATACTGGCAATGGTATTAGTACTACCGATGATATTTGTTATTTTTTATTATTATCCTGCATTGGATAAATTAATGAATATATTAATCTTATTGCCATTTGCAGTACCGCCTGTTGTTTCCTCAGTAGGGCTATTGCAGTTATATGCAGATAGCAGTATTCAACTCGTCGGGACACCTTGGATCTTGATTGGAACCTATTTTACGATTGCACTTCCTTTTATGTATCGCGCTATTTCTAATAGCTTTAGCACTATTAATTTAAGAGACCTTGTTGATGCTGCCCACTTATTAGGAGCAAGTACTACCAAAGCTTACCTTTTGATTATCTTACCTAACCTTAAAAAAGGATTATTAGCATCGACGTTTCTTTCCTTTTCATTTTTATTAGGTGAGTTTGTTTTCGCTAATATATTAGTGGGAACACGTTATGAAACATTACAAATTTATCTATATAACATGCGTCAGACGAGTGGGCATTTTACCTCTGCTTTAGTGATGACTTATTTTGCTTTTATCTTTATATGCACTTGGTTGGCAACCCGTTTTAGTCGAGGAAATGAATAATGAGTTACGTTAAAGTTAATCAGTTTGCCAAAAGTTTTGGTGATGTTGATGTTTTTAAAGATATCGACTTTTCAATTGAAAAAGGCGAGTTCATTACGCTGCTAGGACCAAGCGGTTGTGGTAAATCAACTTTATTACGTTGTATCGCTGGGCTGGATAATGTTGATCTGGGGACATTGTTGGTTGAAGGAGAAAACATTACTGATCTTGCGCCACAGCAGCGTGAAATTGGTATGGTTTTCCAATCTTATGCATTGTTTCCAAATATGACCGTTGAAGATAACGTGGCTTTTGGCTTAAAAATGAACGGGTTTAGTAAGTCTAAGTCACGCTTAGAAGCTAAAAAGATGATTGATTTGGTTGAGCTAGCCGGAAAAGAAAAGTTCTACCCTAGGGAGCTCTCAGGTGGACAACGCCAGCGTGTTGCTTTGGCGCGTGCTTTGGTGGTAAGGCCAAGAATCTTGCTGCTTGATGAGCCGCTTTCAGCTTTAGACGCGAAAATCCGAAAAAGTTTACGACAGCAAATTCTGAACATTCAAAAAGAGTTAAATTTAACAACGATATTTGTTACTCATGACCAAGAAGAGGCCATGTTATTGTCAGATAGAATCTTTTTGATGTCTAAAGGCAGTATTGTCCAGCAGGGAAAACCTGAAGATATTTATACTAAACCTGCTAATGAATTTGTTGCTTCGTTTATGGGGCATTACAATTTAATTGATGCTGATGTCGCCAACCAATGGTTCGATATTTCTACCTCAGATAAAGTAGCGATTCGTCCTGAATCGATTTATATTCGTGAAAAGGGCAGACAATATGGTGAACATATATCGATAGCAAAACCGGGAGTAGTGCTTTCACATCAGCTATTAGGTAATGTGATCCGCTATAGCGTTGAGGTCGATAAGCAACAGTTAACCGTTGATTTATTAAACCGATCCTCGGAGCGATTATTAACTAAAGGAGCGCCCCTTGAGTTAATGTTCAATTTAAATGAAATACAACCGGTGAGGTCTTAAGATGTCAAAACCCCTGCATATATTTGATATGGATGAAACACTAGTCAATGGTGATTGCGCCAGTTTATGGAGTTTATTTTTAGTAGAGAAAGGCATTGTTACTGATCCCGATTATCTAGAAACCGATAAAATATTAATGCAGCAATATGCTCGGGGTGAGCTCGATATGGAAGAATATATTGCGTATACGCTTGCTCCTATTGTTGATATTCCTGTAGAGAAGATTGATAACTTAGTTGATGAGTTTGTAGAGACTCAGATTGTACCTTTAATATTTCCTGAAGCTATGACACTAGTGCGCTCCTTAAAAGATCAAAAAATTGATTGTTTGGTTATCTCTGCAACCGTTTCTTTTATTGTAAATAAAGTCGCAAAAGTCATTGGAATTAATGATGCACTCGGTATTGATTTACTGATCAAAAATAATAGTAATGGCAGCCCTTGTTATCAAAATGAGGTGACTGGTATTGCCACTTATCGGGAAGGAAAAATACTACGATTACAGCAGTGGTTAGAAAATCATTCTGAAAAATTCGATGTGATTCATTTTTATAGTGATTCGATTAACGATTTACCGTTATGTGAATATGCAGATTTTGCTTATTTGGTTAACCCTTGCAAACGCTTAGTATTAGCAGCAAAAGCACATCCTGAATGGAAGATATTTAGTTGGGGATAAAAGTAATAAAGGAGCTATCATTAGCTCCTTTATTGATCATAGTAAAATAAACTATCTTCGTGGCAGTAAAATGCTGGAGATAAATAGAATACAGCCAGCTACCACGATACTTGGGCCCGATGGCGTGTCATAATAGAAAGAGCCTAATAAACCTAAGGTTACGCTCAATCCGCCTATTACCATAGCAATAATCGCCATGCTTTCTGGCGTACTGGCAAAGCGTCTTGCGGTTGCCGCTGGGATGATTAATAGTGCCGTTACTAATAACATACCAACCACTTTCATCATAATAGCCACGGTTAAGGCAATTAAGCCTAAGAATAACCAGTTAATTCTATCCACAGGTAAACCTTCTACTCGAGCAAGGTCTTCGTGAATGGTGATCGAAAGTAGCGGTTTCCAGATAGCAATCAATCCGATTAAAGCAACCCCACCTGCGCCATAAATCCAGATCAGGTCGGTAGTACCAATAGCTAAAATATCACCAAAAAGATAGCTCACTAAATCTATTCTGACGTTATCCATAAACCCTAAGGCAACTAACCCCAGGGATAATGCACCATGGGAGAAAATACCTAATAAAGTATCACTGGCAAGTTGTCGCTGATATTGGCTAATAAATAATAAAATCGCGAGAATTTGGCAAATAATAAAAATGCCTAAGGTTAAATTGATGTGGAGAATAAAACCCAGTGCAACACCTAACAATGCTGAATGTGCTAACGTATCTCCGAAATAAGCTAAACGTCTCCAAACAACAAATGATCCAAACGGTCCGGCTACTAAAGCAACTCCTAAACCACCTAATAAAGCTCTTATTAAAAAATCATCAAACACAGTCTTTTCCTTCGTCACAATCACAGCTATTTACATGTTGAGGGTCTTGCTCATGTTTGTGTTCTTTATCATGTACATAAAATGCTAAATGTCTCGCTGCATGTGCACCAAATAATTCAGTGTAAGCAGGATCATTGATAACCACTTCGGGTGTGCCGCTACAACATATGTGGCGATTTAAACAAAATACTCTATCTGTTGATGCCATCACTAAATGCAAGTCATGGGAAACCATTAAAATGGCACAGTTACGTTCAGTTCTAACTCGACTAATTAGCTCATATAATTCAACTTGTCCGTGAACATCTACCCCTTGTACAGGTTCATCAAGGACTAAAACATCTGGTTCACGCATTAATGCGCGCGCCATTAAGATTCGCTGTAGTTCACCACCAGAAAGGTTTTGCAAAGGGGAGTCAATAACATGCGCTGCACCAACATCGTCTAATAATTTACTAAAATCGACCTTTTTATGGCTTTTAGCAAGCGCTAAGAAGCGGCGAACTGTAATAGGAAAGGTAGGGTCAATATGTAGTTTTTGTGGTACATAACCGATCGTTATGCCTGCATTAACTGTTACTTTACCAGACGTTGGCTTTTGTAAACCTAAAGCAACGCGTAATAATGTTGTTTTACCTGCGCCATTTGGGCCGACAACAGTTACAATCTCGCCTCTGTTAAGCTCTAAATTAACATTTTCAAGTAGGGAGCGTTCACCTATTTGTAAATTGATATTTACTAATGATAGTAAAGAGTCTTGTATGTTGTCTTTTTGCGACGACATGTCTTTTAACACAATTTCACCACTTAATTTATTCCTTTTTTAGCACCATTTGACAGCAATAAATGTTATTATATAACATTACCCTTATCAATATTATTAAAGGTTTGCACATGAAAAAAATATTACTTACTTTCTTGTCTATTATACTACTACCAATGCAGTTTGTAACTGCTGCTGAAACGCCACAAGTTGTTGTCAGTATTAAACCAATTCACTCATTAGTTAGTGGTGTTATGGAAGGTGTCGCAACCCCAACGTTACTTGTTAAAAAAGGCTCTCCTCACGCGTATACATTACGTCCTTCTGAAGCTAGCGCATTAGCCAATGCAGATTTAGTTATTTGGGTTGGACATGAAATGGAAAGCTTTTTGGAAAAACCATTAGAAACTGTTGCTGGAAATGCGCAAAAACTGACCTTGTCTGAACAATTAGCATCGTCATTATTAACTACTCGTACTGGTACTGAGTGGGAAGATGAGCATGACCACAGCGAGCATGATCATGCGGCACATGAAGGTGAGCATGAGCATGATGAAGAACACGCTGCGCATGAAGGCGAGCACGACCATGATGAAGAGCACGCAGCACATGAAGGCGATCACGACCATGATGAAGAGCATGCTGCACATGAAGACGATCACGACCACGATGAAGATCACGCAGCGCATGAAGGCGAGCACGACCATGATGAAGAGCACGCAGCACATGAAGGCGAGCATGCACATGAAGCTGGGCATCACCATGGCGCAATGGATTTACATCTATGGTTAGATCCAAAAATTGCACAAAAAATTGTGATTGAATCAGCTAAAAAGTTAATTGAGATAGACCCTGAGCATTCGCTTCAATATCAAAAGAATGCAGATAATTTAACAGCGAGACTAATGACTTTAGATCAACAGTTAGCAGAAAAAGTTGCGCCAGTGAAAGCCGTACCTTATCTTGCATTCCACTCTGCATATCAATATTTTGAAACCGCTTATGGACTTAATGCTGTGGGTTCAGTCACCATTGATCCAGATAGAAAGCCTGGTGCCAAAGGAATTAGTGAAATACGTCAAAGAGTAAAAGAAGCAGGTGCTAAAGCAGTATTTAGTGAACCACAGTTTGAATCTAGCTTGGTACAAACAATTATTGAGGGGACTGGTGCAACCACAGGCATTTTAGATCCTTTAGGTTCAGATATTGAACAGGGGCCTGAAGCCTATTTCACTTTATTAAATAACCTAACTGATAATTTAGTCGCCGGTTTAAAATAAACAACAAATAAACAACAAATAAACCACTTAAAAGCTCAGTTTTATACTGAGCTTTTTTATATCCACGCAATTATTATTAACCTTCAGATAGTATTGATACTAATAAGATTGGCTGTATTGATATTATTATCTAGATTGAATGAGTCATTTTAAGTAACGCCTAAACCCGATAGAAGCGACTAATTAGATTAATCTTGTTGAGGCTCTATAACTGCTTTTTCTCAACATTTAATTTAGCTATAACAAGCAAAACCCATCCTAAGTCTAAAATTAACAATAAATAAATACAAAGCCTTTTACGATTAGTTAAAAATGCTATTTTATGCTCTTGAACTACACAGATAAGGTCATTACAACAAATTCGTTTAGGGATAAAAGCATGATTAATTTTGCCACCATCGGTACTAACTGGATCACAGAGTCATTTATAAATGGCACATTAGTTAATAATGATTTAAAGCTAGCTGCCGTTTATTCTCGTAACCTTGATAACGCAAAAACCTTTGCAGATAAATTTGCAATTAACCTATGCTTTGATGATTTAGAGGCGCTAAGTAAATGTGATGAGGTTGAAGCTGTTTATATTGCTAGCCCCAATTCACTGCATTTTGAGCAAGCCTTACTAATGTTAGAAAATGGTAAGCATGTTATTTGTGAAAAGCCCTTAGCCTCTCATTTTCAGCAAGTAGAGAAGCTTTACCAAGCTGCAATAGATAACAATGTTATTTTATATGAGGCTTATAAAACCGCTCAATTACCTAATTTTAAACAAATTAAAGAAAATATCTCTGAGTTAGGCAAATTGCGAAAAGCCCATATTCATTATTGCCAATATTCGTCGCGTTATCAAAGATACCTTGATGGCGAAATTCCTAACACCTTCAATCCTGAATTCTCCAATGGATCAATTATGGATATTGGGTATTACTGTATTGCCTTTACCGTTGCTCTATTTGGTAAACCTAAACGCATTCAAGCTGATGCCATTATACTAGGATCGGGTGTTGATGGTTGTGGCGCTGTTCTCTTAACCTACGATGGATTTTCCGTAACAATTGATCACTCAAAAATTAGTCGATCAGAGCAAGTTAGTGAAATACAAGGTGAAGAAGGTAATTTATTAATTAAAGGCATTTCTGTTTTGGATGATGTTACCTTGGTAACAGACTCCATTAGGGATTTAACACTACCACAAGAACAAGACCAAATGAGTTACGAAGCAAGCTTTTTTGCTGAACAAATTAAACAAGGCGTGATCAATGATGAGGCGATGTTACAAGCCAAGAATACGTCAGAGGTTATCACTGAAATACGCCGTTTAACCGGCGTAAATTTCCCCGCAGATGATATCTAGCTAGAAACTGAACAGCTGTATTTATTCAATATCAAGCGGCAAGCTTATAAGAATGTAGGTATGTACGAAGTACTCGATTTGAAAGTGATCAAAAACAATTTTTAGGGTTTGATAATATTGGGAAATCGTGGGTAGTCGATGTAATTTCAACATCTTTAACGCTTAAGCTTGCTGGTGGGGTTGCTGTATTACTGTCTAGTCAGTGAGAGTCGCACTATCATAAAATCAGCTCATATTTTAGGAGCTGATTTTATGAATACTTATCTCTATGATTTTAATAGATAAATGAAATTATATTTTTGAGAGCTTAAACTCATCAATACGGACTTCTGTTTGTTTACCAATATCTCCATCGCTGTCTATTTTAGAGGGATCGGTTATTTTTAAATTTGCATAAACAGTAACAGAGACATTTGAGCCTGAATTAAAGTTAATAGCAGTTTGGCGGAAACCTTTTTTTACATCGCCTTGAGGTGCATCTGCAAGTTCAGAAATATGGACTGTTTTTGTTGCCAGTGTGCCACCATTGGCTCCTGTTACCCCATAAACTAATTGGCTAATGGATTGCTCACCTTTTTTATCATTGTAATAAAGTGATAATTGGTAATCTGTATTTGGTTGAAGACCTAAGACTGTTTGGCTTAACCCAGGCTCAGCGGAAAAGTCGTCCGTTGCTGCAATAAAACGTAAACGAGATGATCCTTCACTGCCAAATGCGCTATCTTTAGAGCTACCTGCATCACCTAAGCCTGCATTCTTATTTGAATTTTTTTTCCACACATCACTTTTACCACTATTGCTTCTAAACTCTGTTAATTGTGGATCTTGAATTAGGTTTTCACCTGTTGCGATAGCGGTTACCGCTTGAGCTATCGAGGCACCTTCCTGTGCTGTTGTCGCCTGCTCTGTTGTGACACAGCCTGCTAATAGTGTTGCGATGGTTAATCCTAAGTAAGCTTGTTTCATTCGGCTAATCTCCTGTTAGTTTATTCTTTCATTGAATATCCTACGTAGGTACAGGGTTTTTAATGTGATTAAAGAAACAAAAAAAATAAACCCTTTAATAGTTTGTTATTTCTGTGAGCAAGATTTAATAATCATACAAATGAAACTAAGGTTAATCGATGTGTTGTCCTAGTGTAATATTTTTTTCATTACAAAAATCCACAAAATCAATAACATGTTGAGGAGAGGTTTTACGACTGTGATAAATATTAAGTTGTAGCGGCAAAGTTAATTCGTGCATGGTAATAAAGCAACAACCATCAATGTGTAGATATTGTACGCAGCTTGGAACGATTGAAATACCCAATCCAGCTGAAACCACTGTCATCAGACTGCGGATATTACCATGGTGCGAGGTAATATTAGGGGAGAAGCCATTTTTTTGGCAGTTGGACACAATGTGGTAATGCAAGTCGACAGACTCTTCTGGTTTAAACAGGATAAAGTTTTCTTTCTCTAATTGTTTAAAATGCAATTGCTTATTGTTTGCTAGATGGTGACCATCCGGGACCACTGCGACCAATGAGTCCGTATAAATCTCAGAGCAGGAGAACTTGTCTTTTTCTAATGAGGGCTGTGGGCGTGAAAAACTAATATCGATTTTATTTTCAGCAAGTGCGTTAAATTGTTCTTTAGAGGTCATCTCTTGAATAGAAAACCTAATATTAGGGTTCAATTTGGAAAACTGTTTAACCAATTGTGGAAAAAAGGTTGAGCAGGCAGAGGCTAAGTAGCCGATTCTTAGTACCTGTTGTTTATTACTGGTTGCGATGACTAAGTTTTTAACGCGAGTATTATTTGCGACAATTTCTATTGCTTCGGGTAATAACACTTGTCCAGCTTCTGTTAAGTTGACCTCTCGTGTATTACGGCTGAATAGTTTTGTGTCGAGGGTTTTTTCTAGTTCGGAGATTTGTCGGCTAACATTGGGCTGAACAGTGTGAAGTTCTTTTGCTGCAGCTGAAAAGTTTTTAAGCGAAGCCACTGTAATGAATGTTTTTAATGCCTTTATTTCCACTTTTTATAACCTTTATTCGTAATTAGTATTATTGCTATACAATATCAGTATTTCCCTACACCACCAATGCTACGTATATTTCTGTTATGGAATCTATCTAGGTAATGTTGAGCAAAATTTTGGTGTCTATATTTTAGTATCTATGTAGTCGTGTCTATACACGTGTTGAGGCATGACTATGCTTGGTTTTATCAGGGCCTTCAATCGTTATCTTCTTCTCAGTGTATATGTGCCTTTCAAATGTGAATTGCGAATGAGTGATGAAAAATCAATATTCAATTTTGACCTACATAACCAATAACATACAGTATTGATCTGCTCTTATTAAGTGTTTGTTTTCTGAACTTGATTCCAACTTCATAACAAGGCCGTTGTTGTCCATTGTTGTTACGGCTATTGTGGATTTTATGAATTTATTATTGCTTCTTCAATGATCAGAAAGGCTATTTAAACTGGTCAATTGGAGCTTCTAATCAACATTCTTATATCATTACAATGGAGGTGAGTGCTAGCTCATTGCCTAAGGTTAAAAATATGTCTATACAAGAAAAATTTGGTGGTGAATTAAGCGAAGAAGAGTTTCGTAAATTTACACTCTACACCACGCAGAGTAATAACTTTGAAGATGATAATACGCGAGCAACGATTCTTGGTTTTACCAATGAAAGAGTTAGAATTGCACCTGGTGCGGTAGTGCGCATTGGCGAAAATCAAATAGGACAACATTCATATGTAGGCCTTTATAGTTATGTAAACGGTGATGTTAATATTGGTGAAAACGTATTGATTGGACCACATGCCAGTATTGTTGCTTCTAATCATTTGTACTCTGCAGAGGATGATTTCTTTAGTGCTCGAAGTGATCTTGAGAAAGGTAAAGTCGTTATTGAAGATGGAGTGTGGCTCACTTCAGGCGTTGTCATTACACCTGGTGTTACCGTCGGTCGTTGTAGTTTAGTTTGCGCAAACTCGGTAGTAACTAGTGATATTGAACCCTATGCCATTGTTGGTGGAACACCTGCTGTGCCATTAGGCAGAATAGATCGTGAAACGGGTAAGTACCATTGGTTTAAAAAGGAGAAATAAGATGTTAGAACTGAAACGACATCATGACTTCCAATTATTTTTATCGCCCGAAGATCAACAAGTCGCATTAACAAACCCTCCCAGTTTTAATTGGCCACAGCCTGCTAGTGAGTTGCTATATAACCTTGAGTTAGAATTGGTTGATACTCAACAAGTTTGGGAATGGAAGGGGGTTAGATCACCACTGCAGTTATCATTTAAGCTTGAAATAGGCCATTATCGGTGGCGTGTAAGCAATGAAAGTAATGAAACGTCACAATGGTTTGTTTTTGTTATTGATGAAAGTGTTCCTGATTATTTAGCGCCAACCGCCAGTGAGTTGTTTAATTCCTGCGCTGAACGCACGCAATTTATGATGTATTTTGATGAGGATATTGAGCTTATTAAAGAGGCATCTGCTGCTGTTTATCCAAAGTTAAAAGCAACCGCGTCATTAGCGGTAGATGTCGATGATATTAGTTATCCTGATCACTATAAGCGTGGCAAAGAAGCGGGTAAAAGAACGGCTATTACCAATGTCCGTGAATGGATCGACAGAGACTTAATGACATTGTCATTACTTTACAAAATTTGGCAGGAAGAAGAGAGCGGTCAACAAGCGGTTGAATTGTTATTAAGTTTTGCGCAATGGAGTCCGGAAGGTCCGGCAACCTTAGTACGACCTTTAACTTGGGGGGATGAAGTTGGTTTATCCTTATCACGTAATTTATTTTTAGCTTATCATTGGCTATCACCGTTAATGACAGAGCCTGAAAAGTCATTTATTCGACCAATGTTAATCCGCATTGCCTACCAAATGGAAGAGCGTTTAGAGGGCGATCAGTTTTTACAATTTCCAGGACACTCACATACATCGAGATTACCGGGCTATTTAGGTGTTGCTGCGTTAGTGTTACACAAAGAATTTGAACGTGATGTTTGTGAGCGCTGGTTGAATTATTCATTGACTGTTTACCGCGGTATTTTCCCATTTTATGGCGGAAGTGATGGTAGCTGGGCTGAAGGTCCATTTTATTCGTCATCTTACAGTAAATGGCATCATGCATTCTTTTTATCAGTTGAACGATTAACTGACTTTTCTTTTTATGAGCATCCCTTTTATAAAAACTATTGTGACTTTGCTATGGACTTTGTGGCGACGGATCAAAAAATCCATCCCTTTGGTGATGGGTTTTGGTGCCAGCGTGAAAGCGTTGAATGGCCAGGGTTCTTTGCTCAAAATCCATTACGTATTTATGCACAGCGCTTTGGTGGAGAACAAGCCGTTGCGACAAGTGATAAATTAGAATCAGAGATTAATCATTATGCTTTACATTTATTGGACGTTATTCCAACCATCAAACAATTAGCATTTATTAATAATAGTGACATAAAACAGAAAAACCCACGCGCAAATGCAGGTTACTTTTATGGATATGCAGGTTTTGGTATTGCTAAATATCAACAGGTAAATTTATCATTCCGTGCAAGCCCGTTCGGAAACAGTTCTCATCGTCATGCAGATCAAGGTAATTTAGCCTTGATAGATAACGGTGTTGGGGTATTAACGCCAACGGGTAGTTATGGTTATTGTTTTGGTAGCGATCATCATAGTCAATGGACACAAAAAACATTGGCACATAATTTACCGTTAATTGGTGGTGAAGGGCAGATTAGTGATGATGAAAATGCAACGGCTTCCGTTGTATTTCAAGAAGAGGGTGAGGGTTGGTATTGTTGTCAGGTTGAGCTAGCCAACGCCTATCATGAGACTGAGTCATTTACCCGTACTTATGTATTCATAGAAGGACATGGAGTGGTTATTTGGGATGATATAAAGCTGCATCAAGCAAATACATTACAATGGCGATTACATAGTCACTTAGATACAAAAGCAGTGTCTGATGTTGTTCAACTTAGTTCAAACACATCGCCGGAATTGCAATATCAATGTGCACTTGTGAGTGATAATAAAGTGCCTGTCACCCTTGAGTTTGGCTATCAGGAGGAGATACCTGTTTCAGGTGGTATTAAGTCAGATGCCACAACTGATATTTATCATCTACAGTGGGACTTCTGCGCAGCAAAAGCACATAGCGTAGTGGTTAACTGCCTGAAAAAACCATTAAATGTATCGTTTAATGGGACAGGTGAATTGAATATTACGCTAGAAAAGGCGCAATTAGTTATTACTAAAAAGACGGCAAACGTCATTTAAATAGTAAAATGTAGTCAATGCCAGTGTTATCAATACTGGCATTTTATTACCCCGTAGGCTGCTTAATAAAGCTAAGTTTTTACCCCACAGCCTTTTAAAATGACTTGTGTTACTGCTGTTATACCGTGCTCAAAGTCTGTTTCTGTTAGTTCTTCTTTATCCATTAAAATACTAATTTGTAAACCATGATCAGCATAGGCTTGAGTGCTTGACCAAAGCATAAACAAGAGGTGTTCTGGATGAATTGGATCAATCCATTTCTTATCTATCCATGCCTGAAAAACTTGGCAAGTTTGTTGAAATTGATCTTTTAACTCTTGTTGCAATGAAGTACGCAGAAAGTGAGCGCCGTGTAATACTTCGGCGGCAAAAATACGTGAAGCATTTGGATGATTTTGAGATTGTTTAATTTTATTTTTTATATACTTAGGTAATGCATCTTTTGGATGAGAGTCTGCCGTTATTTCATTCATGTGTTGCATCCATAAACTTAAGAGCTGATTCATTACCTCTTGGTAAAGTTTCTCTTTACTCTTAAAATAATAAAGGACATTCGCTTTGGGTAACCCAACGGCGTTAGCTATTGATGAAACGGTGGTGCCTTTATAACCATTTTTAGCAAATATATCCTCAGCAGCACTTAATATTTGCTGCAAATTGCCTTTACGTGCTTTGGTTATTTTATTATCAGTTTTTTTCTCTGCTGTGTTATTCATAAATACCAAACTCATTCATTTTTGACCAATCAGATGAAAAAAAGGGGCTAATCACGCCCCTTTATTGTTGGATAAAGCGCAGAGGTTATTTAAGTTTACCGTCAACACCTTCAACATAATAATCCATGCTCAGCAAATCACCGTCAGCCATAACTTCACCTTCAGGTAAAATAACTTCACCAGCTTGGTTTTTGATTGGGCCTGTGAATGCATGTAATGTACCATTCATCATTTGCTCTTTAAGTGCGGTTACCTTATCAGCAACTTCCTTAGGTACTTCAGCGTTAAATGGGCCAATCTTAGTCATACCTGCAGCGATACCACCCCAAACGTCTTCAGATTTCCAAGTGCCGTCTAATACTGCTTGAGTTACTTTTGCGTAATAGTCATTCCAGTCATGAATAGCCGCTGTTAACTGTGCTTTAGGGCCGTATTGGCTCATATCTGAATGGTAAGCGATAGCATAAACACCTGCATCTTCTGCTGCTTGTACTGGTGCTGGCGAATCCGTATGGAAAGTAATAACATCTGCTTTTTGATCGATTAAACTATTTGTTGCTTCACGCTCTTTAGCTGGATCAAACCAAGTATTTACCCAAACAACTTTCACTTTAATATCTGGGTTTACTGAACGAGCACCTAGCGTAAATGCATTAATACCGCGAACAACTTCAGGAATAGGGAAAGCACCGATATAACCGATAACATTCGATTTTGACATGTAACCAGCTACTACGCCAGTTAGGTAGCGAGCTTCATAAATACGGTCAAAGTAAGTACCTACATTTTTAGCTTGTTTGTATCCTGTTGCATGTTCGAATTTAACATCAGGAAAACGTTTTGCTACTTTAAGTGTTGGGTTCATAAAGCCAAAAGAAGTAGTGAAGATTAACTTATGACCACTTTGTGCTAGTTGCGTGATCACGCGCTCAGCATCTGGGCCTTCTGCTACATTTTCAATAAAAGTTGTTTTAATTTTGTCACCGTACACTTTTTCTAAATTTAATCGTGCTTGGTCATGTGTGTGGGTCCATCCTGCTTCACCTGTTGAGCTAACATATACGAAGCCTATTTTTAATGGCTCATCAGCATAACTAAATGCAGATAACCCTAGGCCCAGTGTTAGGCACAACATCGTAAAAAGTTTTTTCATGTTATTTCTCCGTTTGTTTTTCGCATTAACCATTTATTAATGACGGTCCGTATTTTATAGCAGTTTACCGTTGATGCCAGCGATTGAATTAAGTCTTTTTTGTAATAAACAAATAAAAGTAATTAATCAGGTTGGTACATAGTATGCAAGCAAGAACTTGACCAATTGGTCAAAAGCGGATTAACTATTTTGTTATAGACTGACAGAAAATAAGTTAATCCCTGATATATAAAGGATTGCATTATAAAGAGAGGTTTACGTGATTCAGTTTTTATTAAATAACGAAATGATTCAGTTGACAAAGTTTGTGCCAAATATGAGCATTTTGGACTGGTTACGCACCAATATGGGGAAAGTGGGTAGCAAAGAAGGGTGTGCTACAGGTGATTGTGGAGCTTGTACCGTGGTCATTGGCGATTTAATTAATGGCCAATGGCACTATAAAAGCATTAATGGTTGTTTGATGTTACTAGGTAACTTGCATGGTAAGCACTTACTTACTGTTGAAGCATTAACCACAAAACCGAATCCAAGCCTGGAACAGTTGCACCCTGTCCAAAGAGCAATGGTTGAGTGTCATGGCTCACAATGTGGCTTTTGTACACCGGGTTTTATTATGAGCTTATTTGCTTTATATATGAGTCATAAAAGTTATCCTGGAAGAGAGGCTGTCATCCAAGCTTTGGGCGGAAACCTTTGTCGTTGTACTGGTTACGAACCGATTTTAAAAGCTGCTGAAAAATGTTTTAGCTACCCTGATAATGATCAATCTAATATTGCCCATAAAGATCATCGCTTTAGCCAGCAAGTAGCGGTGTTAACAACAAATTTAGAAAAAGCATTAGCAGATAATGAGATACCTACGGTTAGCCTTGATGGAGAAAACCAACAATTTTATTTACCACAAAGTTTAAAGCAATTATGTGAATTGAAAGCGAATAATCCGCAGGCACAATTTGTTGCGGGCGCAACTGACTTATCAGTTGAGTTCAGCCAACTTATTAATCAGAAGCAACAGTTAATTTCTGTTCGTTATTGTAGTGAATTAATGGTATTTGAAGAGAGTGAGCAAGGGCTAGAAATTGGCGCTGCTTTACCCTACAGTGAATTTATAGATAAATTTTGTCATATTTACCCAGAAGCCCATGAGCTTTTTGAACGTTTAGGTTCATTACAAGTAAGAAATGCGGGTTCTCTAGGCGGCAGTATTGCGAATGCTTCTCCTATTGGAGATCCTGCTCCGTTATTGATTGCACTCGATGCACAACTAAAATTACAAAGCATACGTGGTGAACGTTTAATTCCTATCGATGAGTTCTTTTTAGATTATCGCAAAGCCCAGCTTGCTGAAGATGAAGTGATTGTTTCCATTCATGTCCCTAAGCGACAAGAGACGTTTAAATTAAGTTGTCATAAAATCTCTAAACGTATTGAAGATGATATTTCAGCGGTTTGTTTAGTACTAAGTTATCAGCTTGAAAATGAAAAAATGCAACAGGTCAAATGTGCGATGGGTGGAATGGCTGCAACTCCAGCCTTAGCTAAGAATGTCGCTGCAGCATTAAATGGACAAGCCTTTAATTTAGACACGTTACAAACGGCAGCAAGTAAAATTGCAGAAGACTTTCAGCCTCTATCAGATGTTCGTGCTAGCTCAACCTATCGTTTACAGGTCACCAAAAACTTATTTGATCGAATCTGGTACCAAAGCGCTGGTCAGATTCAATCGTTATCTGTGAATCTTCAATCAACTTCAGCTATTCAAACAAGGATTAATCATGCGTCACTTTAAAACAGATAAATTAGACAAAAATAAAAGTAATGCTATTGGTCAATCTTTTATTCATGAAAGCGCGATTAAGCAAGTTACAGGTAAAGCGGTTTATATAGATGATAGAGCGGAAGAAGCACACAGCTTACATGCTTATCCTGTGCTATCAACGATCAGTAGCGGTAAAGTGTTAAGTATTGATACATCAGAAGCTTTAGCAATAGCTGGTGTTATTGATATTTATAGTGCCAAAGATATACCAGGTAAAAATGATATTAGTCCTGTCTTTACTGGTGATATTTTATTAGCTGAGGAGATTATTTCATATCATAGTCAGCCTATTTTATTAGTGGTCGCGAACAGTTATCAAACGGCACGGATCGCTGCTCGTAAAGTCAAAATTGAATATGAAAAAAGCGCTGCAATATTAGATATCAAAGAAGCGATTAAACAAGAAAGCTGGGTACGTCCACCACATGCTTTAAATCGTGGCGATGCACAACAGGCAATCAAAGCAGCTAAACATACTGTTGATGGTGAATTAGATATCGGCGGTCAAGAGCATTTCTATTTAGAAGGACAAATCAGTATCGCTTCGCCAACTGAAGATGGTGGGATGTTTATTCAAACATCATCTCAACACCCTAGTGAAGTACAGCATTTAGTGGCTAAAGTATTGAAACAACCCTTTAATTACGTGACGGTTGAAATGCGTAGAATGGGCGGTGCATTTGGTGGTAAAGAAACACAAGCTGCACCTTGGGCTTGTTTAGCTGCCTTAGCCGCTTTCCATACGGGCAGAAGCGTTAAAGTACGTTTAGCACGTGGTGATGACTTTAAAAGCACAGGTAAGCGTCATCCTTTTTATAATACTTACCAAGTAGGTTTTGATGATGATGGCTTAATTGAAGGGGTTGATATTAACATTAATGGCTATTGCGGACATTCAGCAGATCTTTCAGATGCGATAGTTGATCGTGCGTTATTTCATGCTGACAATGCTTATTATTACCCATCAGCTCATATTAACGGAAATCGCTGTAGAACCAATACTGTTAGTAATACTGCTTACCGAGGATTTGGTGGTCCGCAAGGTATGATCATGGCTGAAAAAATAATGGATGATATTGCCTATGCTTTAGGGAAAGACCCATTAGAAATACGTAAGCTCAATTTATACCGCCCAGGGCGTGATCTCACCCCTTATAAACAGAAAATAGAGCAATTTATTTTAAAAGATATGATTGCCCAAATGGAGCAAGAAGGTGATTATTGGGCACGTAAGGCAGCGATTAAAGCGTTCAATAAAAGCTCTCCTATTATTAAGAAAGGCTTGTCACTTACCCCTGTTAAGTTTGGTATTTCATTTACCGTGCAGCATTTAAATCAAGCTGGCGCATTATTAGTTATTTATGCCGATGGTTCAGTGCATGTTAACCATGGTGGCACAGAGATGGGGCAAGGTTTAAACACTAAAATAGCACAAATTGTAGCGCAGGCTTTATCGATTGATATGCAACATGTATTAGTCAATGCAACACGTACCGATAAAGTACCAAATACATCGCCTACTGCCGCATCAAGTGGTACTGACCTTAATGGTATGGCTGCATTTAATGCCGCAACGACCATCAAAGAGCGATTGTTTGAGTTTGCTAGCGCACATTTCGATGTGAGCACTGAAGGTATGTTGTTAGAAAATAATAAGTTGATACACGAAAAAGGTGAAATTAGCTTTCCTGAGTTAATTAACCTGGCTTATTTAAATCGTATTTCATTATCTACTACTGGTTTCTATAGCACTCCTGAAATCTACTACAACCGTGATAAAGCGGAAGGGCATCCTTTCTTTTATTTTGCCTACGGTCTTGCATTAAGTGAGGTAGAGGTTGATTTATTAACCGGGGAAAACACATTAACACGTGTGGATATTTTACATGATGTGGGTAATTCAATTAATCCAGCCTTAGATATTGGGCAAATTGAAGGGGCATTTATTCAAGGTATGGGCTGGTTAACTACGGAAGATTTAAGTTGGAATAAAGAGGGGGTGTTAGCAAGTAATGCTCCTGCAACTTATAAAATTCCTGCGATTGGTGACACTCCTGCACAATTTAATGTCAAACTTTATGATTCACAAAACCCAGCAACAACAGTATTTAAATCTAAAGCCGTTGGTGAGCCGCCATTTATGTTAGGTATCAGTGTTTGGAGTGCGATTCGTAATGCTTTAGCCAGTATCACTGATTATCAATATGCACCAAACTTGAATACACCAGCGACAGCAGAGCGTGTATTAAATGCAGTAGAAGTGGCGAAACAGTGGTCCGAAAGTGCAAAAAAAGGGGCTAATAATGCTTAATTCCTCTACTCAAGGTTTGCACTCTCATAGTTGGCTTCAAGCGGCTATTGAGTTAGATAATAGTGCTGAAAATTATGTGTTAATTACTGTTTTAAGTACTGCTGGTTCAGCACCTCGAGGTAGCGGTACAAAAATGGTCGTTAGTGAGCAAAATATTTATGCGACTATTGGTGGTGGGCATTTAGAGTTTAAAGCGATTAAATATGCTAGAGATCTTATTGCTAAAGGTGAAACCTGTCAGTTGGTAGAGAATTTTCAGTTAGGTGCAAGTCTAGGGCAATGTTGTGGTGGGCAAGTGATGGTCTTATTTGAAGTGTTTATAAGCGATCAAGTCACCTTGGATATTTATGGTGCGGGGCATGTAGCGCAAGCATTAGTGCCTATTTTAGCGCAATTGCCGATGAAAGTACGTTGGATAGATAGCCGCTCAAGACTATTTCCTAAAAATATTCCAGCGAACGTTAAAAAAGTGATTGATGAAGATCCTGTTGAGCAAGTGAAACAAGCAGCAAATAATACGGCTTCTCTGATTCTTACACATAACCACCAGCTAGACTTTGCATTATGCAAAGCGATTTTAAAACAAAATAAGTCGCTTTGGTTGGGGGTGATTGGCTCTGATACTAAAGCTAAAAAATTCCAATATCGCTTAAGTCAACGTGGTTTTTCTGACAAGCAAATTGAGAAGATGGTTTGTCCTGTTGGCTTATCTGAAGTCTCAGGAAAACTCCCAATGGAAGTTGCTATTTCAATAGCAGGTCAGCTGGTGGGGCTCTATCAAAGTTTAGAAAATAAAGCCTCAGCACCAAAAGGTAAACAATGGCAGGAATTACAAAGTAATTTAGTGCAGTTGAGAACAGAACAAGGAAAAGTAGGTTAGCTATTTTTGTTTATTAACTTCGTTTGAGAGCGCTCTGTCATTTCTGGTTCCCATGTTTTGCGTGGGAGCATTCAGGCAACCACTGCCATGCTAACTTCCAATTTATTCCAAGATACGACATGAAAAGCAACAATTTATACCAATCTGTAAAATTCACTGGTCAGTTTCATCCAATCCCTAAAGCACATACTTTTCACCCTTTGAGACCTTTGCTTAGATAGATACTAACTATAGTGGTCTAATGATCTCGGACACCATTTAATTAACGTTAGGTCTACTCACTTTCAGGAGCCTTGCTTTGACTTTGGGGCGGTGGGCGAATTAAGCGGCAGCTTAGTATCATGAGCGGAGGAGCTTTGCGACTTCTTTTTTCAGCCTCCTTTGTAGATGCAATGAACAAAAGAGCACACTTTGCTCGTTACCTTATCGCATTTTTCTTCGATGATTTTTGTTTTCGATCTCGGGGCGGTGGCTTTAGCCTCCCTTGTAGATGTAGTCAATAAAACAAAGCACTTCGCTGTTTATCTTGTTGCATTTTACTTAGGTGATGTTTGTTTTGGTTTTGTACTTTGATGCAAGCAGGGAGACTAAAGTCACCGCCCCGGGGGAGTTTAATGTTTCTGCTTTAACGCAAGCAGGGAGACTAAAGTCACCGCCCCAGGGGAAGTTTAATGTTTCTGCTTTAATGCAAGCAGGGAGACTAACGTCAACGCCCCGAAGCGAAAGTCAATACTACTCCGCTTAGATAGATACTCACCTATTTATTAACGCTAGGTCTACTCACTTTTAGGAACTGAGCAATTTGGGTTCGTGAATGGCCATCTTGAAAACGTGCTAAAGCCAGTAAACGCATTTTCATTTGTAATGAAGTTTGCTTACGGGAAAATACTTTAAAATCTGTCTTTTTTATATTCTCTATCTTGAGTTACTTTAATCGCAATAGATAAATCAATTAGATCATATTTTTACTTAGATTGGTATTAGATAGAAAGCACAATTCCCATACCATTACTTTTAATATTTTTAAGCTATAACTCGTTTGAGTTGTTAGTGAGAGTAACGTAGTCAATAGTAAAAGTTCAATATGCTAATGACTCAGTAGGGTGGGGGAGTGTAGATAACCTAAATGAAAGCCAATAAAAAGCCGTTGTTACATTCATAACAACGGTTTAAAGATAAAGTAAGTATTAACTAACTTACTGGGTTAGTTGCTTCTATGCCATGGCTTACCTAATGACATTGGTTCAAACAGTTTTAATTTCTGCTTATCACGACTTAACATCACCAATACAACTAAGGTTGCTACATATGGCATCATTGCTAATAGGTTAGAAGAGATATCCCAATTTAATCCCTGAGCAACAAGATGCATAATACTTGCAAAACCAAATAGGTAAGCGCCTAACACAATACGTTCAATACGCCAGCTTGCAAATACAACTAAGGTTAATGCGATCCAGCCTTTTCCTGACACCATTCCCTCTGTCCACATCGGTGTATATGCAATAGATAAGTAAGCACCTGCTAACCCCGCCATAGCGCCACCAAAAGCAACACATAGGTAGCGGATTGTCATTACTGGTAAACCTAAGTTACTTGCAACCGCTGGGTCTTCACCCACAGCTCGAATCGATAACCCTTGACGGTGATAGCGGAAGAATAGGTAAGCAAGCACGACTAAAAGCCAACTTAAATAAACAATTGCATTTTGCGCAAACAAAGCTTTACCAATTAAAGGAATGTCTTGTAATTGAGAAACTGATAATGATGGTAAAACAGGAATTTGTTTTCCTTCGTAATCTGTTCCAAGGAAAGCTGATAAACCAGTTCCAAAGATAGTAAGTGCTAACCCCGCTGCAACTTGGTTGGCATTAAGTTGTAGGGTTATCACTGCAAATAAGAGCGACATAAGTACACCCACTAGCATTGCAAAAATAAAGCCTAAGACATAACTGTCAGTATGATACATTGCAATAAAGCCAGCGACGGCACCCATCAGCATCATGCCTTCTTGACCTAGGTTTAATACGCCACTTTTTTCACACACCATTTCACCCAAAGCAACTAATAAAAGTGGTGTGCCTGTCATGATCATCATGTATAAAATATTTGTTAGTAAATCAATATCCATTTTTAAACTTCCTTAAGGTACGTTATGCAGTGGCACGTTTGAAGGTGAATTGCACTCGATAACGAATTAATACATCACACGATAATAGGAAAAACAGAATCAAGCCTTGCAGTATGCCTGTTATAGCTCTTGGGAGCTCTAAGTTCATCTGTGAAAGTTCTCCGCCCATAAATAATAATGCGATTAATAAACCTGCTAATGTTATGCCAATAGGGTGTAAGCGGCCTAGGAAGGCAACAATAATGGCAGAGTAACCATAGCCTGGTGATATAGCTGGAATTAATTGTCCTGTTGTACCGGTAATGATCACTGAACCTGCTAATCCAGCAAGTGCACCTGATGCTAAAAACACCATTGCAGCTAATTTCTTTTGTTTAAATCCAGCCATATGAGCTGCCGGTTTATCTAACCCTAAAACTTTAATTTGAAAGCCTAAAAAAGTTTTACTCATAAATACCCAAACAGCTACTAGTGCCAGTAAAACAAGCAGTAAACCAATATGTAAACGTGTACCTTCAAACATCACGGGTAATAGTGTGCTATCTCCGAATAATGCGCTTTCAGGAAAGTTATAACCATATGGGTCTTTTAATGGCCCGTAAACTGCCCATAATAATGTATTAAGCGCAATGTAGTTCATCATGATGGTCACTAGAGTTTCATTACAGTTTAAACGAAGGTTTAAAAATGCAGAGATACCGGCACAGATCATGCCACCAACCATGCCGCCTAATAATGTTAAAGGAAGTGCTACCCAACTTGTTGAATCGACAAATTGCAAAGCGACCACCGAGCCCATAATAGCGCCTGCTAAAAGTTGCCCTTCAGCACCGATGTTCCATATTGCAGCGCGATAACAAAGAGCTAAACCGTAAGCACAAAGTAAAATGGGGATGGCGACTACCAATAACTCGGTAATACCATACCAATTAGCAATTGGACTAATGAAAAAAGTATAAAGTGCCTCTATCGGATCTTTTCCTAGCGCGGTGAATAAAAAGATACTGGTAATAACCGTTAGAAAAACAGCCAGTACAGGTGATAAATATCCCCATTTTTCAGATGCTTGAACGCGAGGTATTAATTTAATCATTGTGTGCTGCTCCTATTGTGCTATTTATTTGGGTTGATTCAGTATCAAAATCACCAGCCATCCATTGCCCTAGTTTTACGACGGGTAAATCTTCCGGAGGTAAAAAAGGTGAAATACTACCATCACAAATAGCCCCTAAACGATCACTTATTTTATATAGCTCATCTAAATCCTCTGAGACAATTAAAATGGCACAACCTGCATCTCTCAATGTTAAAATCGCTTCATGAATAGCAACTTGAGCACCTATGTCGACCCCCCAAGTGGGATGTGACATGATTAAAAACTGCGGATTTTGGTCTATCTCTCTTCCCACAATAAATTTTTGTAAGTTACCACCAGATAAACTCGCTGCGGTATTGTGATTACCTGGTGTTTTAACTTTATATTGTTTAATTATTTTATCGGCGAGTTCGACAATTTTTGATTTGATTAAAAAACCGTTTTTTACTAAACCTGAATCAAAACTAGTCAGCAACGCATTGTCACATAAATCCATATCAGGTACTGCACCACGGCCTAATCGATCCTCAGGTACAAAAGAAAGTCCTAATCGGCGGCGTTGTAAAGGATCTAACGAATCCACTGCCTGGTTAGTATTACCAAAGGTGATGGCAGTTGATTTAGGGTGAATATCTTCACCGGAAAGTGCTTTTAATAGCTCCTCTTGACCATTACCTGCAATGCCTGCGATACCTACTATCTCACCACGTTTTACTTCTAAGTTGATATTTTTCAGGGCAATATCAAATTGGCCTTTAGCAGTGGTAGATAAGTTATTAATACGCGCAAAAACATCACCGCCAACTGCACGTTGGCAGTCATTGTCGATGGCAATATCATCACCAACCATCATTCGAGCAATCGACTCAGAAGTTTCTTGTTTCGGGTTACAGTGGCCAGTAACTTTACCAGCGCGAAGAATAGTTGCACTGTCACATAGCTCTGTTACTTCATGTAATTTATGACTAATAAATAGGACTGAACAACCTTCACTTGTTAGTTGTTTTAAGGTTTTGAATAAGTTTTGAACTTCTTGAGGGGTTAGTACTGAGGTTGGTTCATCTAAAATAAGTAACTGTAAATTTAGTAGTAAACAGCGAACAATTTCTACACGTTGACGTTCACCTGTTGATAAGCTAGAAATGCGACGATCAGGGTCTAGCGGCATACCGTAACGTTCAGATGTCTTTTTGATCCTTGCTGCTAGGGTTTTCGTATTACCAGCTTGATCGCCCAATACTAATGCAATATTTTCAGTTACTGTTAAGGTTTCAAATAATGAAAAATGTTGAAAAACCATGCCAATACCTAACCCTCGAGCAACTGAAGGTTGGGAGATAGTCACTTGCTTACCATTCCAAGTAATGGTGCCTGCATCAGGTTTAACAACCCCATAAAGCATTTTCATTAAGGTGCTTTTTCCTGCCCCATTTTCACCTAATAATGCGTGGATTTCCCCATGTTTTATCTCTAAGAAAACCTGATCGTTAGCTATACAGCCAGGGTATGCTTTAGTGATCCCCTGCATCGCTAAACGTTTAACATTACTCATTAATTAGTCCTTTTTTATACGAATTGTTTGAACACGCTTCGTTTTCTTTATTCAAATATTTTTAACAATAAGAGCTCAGTTATTACTGTTTATTTGTAACCTGTCCAATTGGTCAAAGTTGGTATGATATTAGCAATAACCTTACCAGTTATAAAAAGATTGTACGGGATCAGAAAAAAAATGCCTTGTAAAAAAAGCTAATATCCTTGATTTTCAAACGATAAGTTAGCCAATATTAATTTTAAAAGGGGATTTTATGAGTAATCTGGTTATTATTAAAACAAACAGGTAAGCACCAAAAGTGGACATATTCTTTGGATATGCACCATCGAAGCGCTTAGCAAAATATTATGTTACCAATATTCATTCAACAATATTGATAATGAAAACTTAAAAGGAATTTTGATGAGTTTAGATAAGTTGAACAAAGCAACTGTTGAGCAAGCCTACGAAATTTTTGAAACATGTTGTTGTGCACCGAATTGGGTAGAGCAGATGATTGCTGCCCGTCCTTTTACAGAAGCTTCACAACTTTTAGAAACGTCTGAAAAATGTTTCGCACAGTTAAACCAACAAGACTATTTAGCCGCTTTTCTTGGCCATCCTCAAATAGGTGATTTGAATACGTTACATGAAAAGTATGCGAATACGTCTGGTACTGCCAGTAATGAGCAAGCTGGTATGTCTGAAGCTGATTCAGCTGTTCTTCAAGAAATGGTGCAATTAAATAGAGCTTATTTTGAAAAGTTTGGATTTATTTTTATTGTCTGCGCATCGGGTAAAAGTGCAGAAGAAATGTTGCAATTAATTAAACAGAGAATGCCCAATAGTTTTGAAGATGAAATGCAAATTGCTGGCAATGAACAAGCTAAAATAACAACAATACGTTTGGAGAAGTTATTATGAAAAATCCCCCAATCACAACCCATATCCTTAACACGGCATTAGGTAAACCTGCTACAGGCATTGACCTTGCTCTTTGGATACTTAAAGAGGGTGAGTGGACAAAGTTATCTTCTGCAGTAACAAATGAAGATGGCCGTATTGATGGTTGGAGTGAATCTGATTGGTTTGAAGATAAATCTGCAGAGCAACTTTTTGCAACCTATAAGCTGGTCTTTGAACTGGATAGTTATTGGGAAAAGCAAGGCATTGATGCTTTTTACCCTAGTGCCGAAATCTGCTTTAAAGTACAAGATACAAAGCATTACCACATCCCTTTATTGCTTTCACCGTTTGCTTATTCAACCTATAGAGGTAGCTAACAATTAAATATAATTGTTACTCATTGCTTTTTTATAGAAGATAGCCAGTGTCGTTTTACATTGGCTATTACATTTAAATTATCTGCGATTTATTCCCGCTACACTCCCGTCAATAAGTTGATCAAAATAATCATGCGGATTCACTATAGTTGTGTTTAAATACCGCCATTATTTTTAGATACATAGAAGTCTAGCATGAGAAATTTAACGGTATTAGATGGAGGAATGGGGCGAGAGCTTAAACGAATAGGCGCGCCTTTTTCTCAACCTCTTTGGAGTGCTCAAGCTCTTATTGAAGCACCACATTTTGTTGCTCAAGCGCATCAAGGTTTTATTGATGCCGGTGCTGAGCTTATCTCTGTGAATAGTTATGCCTGTGTTCCTTTTCACCTTGGTGAGTCGCTGTATAAGTCAAAGGGACATGCGTTAGCTAAACAAGCGGCGATGATTGCCAGTGAGGTAGCAAATAAAGCGCCTCAAAAGGTGCTTGTTGCTGGTTCTTTACCGCCTGCTTTTGGATCATACCGCCCAGACCTATTTGAGAAAGAGCGCGCTTTTGATATTTTAAATAACTTGTATAACGCACAAGATCAATTTGTAGATGTATGGTTAGCAGAGACTATTTCAAGCATTGAAGAAGCGAGTGTGATCGCTCAGGTTATGGAAGATTCTGCAAAGCCTTGTTATTACGCGTTTACATTAAGTGATGAGATAAAATCTGCTCCTAAATTACGTTCGGGTGAGTTAGTGACTGATGCCATTGCCATTTTACTGAGTAGAAAAATAGAAGGGATTTTGTTTAATTGCTCTATCCCTGAAGTTATTGAGCAAGCAATAGTTGAGACCCAAAGCTGCCTTAAAAAATACCCTAAAGAAATTTCAATTGGTGCATTTGCTAATAGTTTTACTCCTATTTTAGCTAATCATAAAGCAAATGAAGTGGTGCAAGGATCGCGAGATCTTTCTCCTGAAGAGTATCTCTCATTTGTAAAAAAATGGCATGCCCATGGGGCTAATGTAATAGGCGGGTGTTGTGGGATAACTCCCGAACATATTCAAGCGATTGCAGAGTGGAAAAAACAGCTCGAAGTTTAGTTTTTATAATGTCTCATTAAAGGCATTGTTAGCAAAAATACTGACAGCTCAAGACTCTACGTATATTTGCCCCTTTATTTATTCGTTAAAGACCATGAAAACCTAGCTCACGAAGCGTTACCAAGTGAACTAGGTTATTGTTTTTATTAACGTGATTTAATATAAGGTGTTCCCACCGCTTTAGGTCCTACTGCTCGCCCTATAAAGCCTGCCAGTAATAATACCGTTAAGACGTAAGGTAATATTTCAATCGCCTGTACTGGGATTTCACCAATAAATGGTAATTCAGCACCTTGTAGACGAATGGCCATGGCATCTAAGAAGCCAAAGAGCAGACAACCGAACAACACAGGAACAGGTTTCCATTTACCAAAGATGAGAGCAGCTAGTGCAATATAACCTTTACCTGCACTCATGTTAGGCACAAAGCCCGCGCTATGCGCCGTGGATAAATAAGCACCAGCTATGCCTGTTAATATACCTGCACAAATTAATGCTCGATAACGTAACCAAGCCACAGAAATACCCGCTGTATCAACGGCATGAGGATTTTCACCTGCTGCGCGTAAACGTAAACCAAAACGTGTTTTATAGACAACCCACCAACAGATAGGCACCAATAACAACGCGAAATAAACTAAAATATTGTGCCCTGATATGAGTTCGCTATACAGCAGACCTATTACCGGAATGTCGGCAACAGCGTCGGCACCTGGTAACGTGATTGAGGTGAAGCGTTGCGTTTCGGTTAAAGGAGGTGTTTGACCACCTAAACCAAACCAGTAACCGCCTAATGTCACTGTCAAACCAGCTGCGAGCATATTAATTGCCACACCTGAAACGATCTGATCGCCACGGTGAGTGATACAAGCAAATCCGTGCAATAAAGATAATAGCGTAGAGGTCGCCATTGCAGCGAATAGGCCAAACATGACCGAACCTGTGACAGAGGCGGTCGCAGCAGCGGCAAAGGCAGAGGCTAATATTTTACCTTCTAGGGCAATATTTACGATACCTGAACGTTCTGAAAATAATCCTGCCAATGCTGCAAGAATTAAAGGAGCAGAAACCCTTAGTGTTGCATCGAGTATTAAGATGATACTTTCATACATAATTTAAGCCTCCGCTACTAATGTGTTTTTAGCTTTCTTCTTTGCATCAAGATATACAAATAGTTTTTCCGTGGGTTTAACCAGCATCAGCGAAAGTGCGCCACTAAATAATACAACCAATGCTTGTACTACTTGGATCATTTCACGGTCAATATCAGGAAAATCAAAAGAAAGTTCTGCGCCACCTTGGTAGAGAATACCAAATAATATGCTGGCTAAGATAATGCCAAAAGGGTGGTTACGGCCGATTAAACAAACTGCGATACCTGTAAAGCCATACCCAGCAACAAAACCAAGCTTCAGCTGTTGTGAGTACCCTTGGACCTCATTCAAACTTAATAAACCCGATAGTGCACCTGAAATAAGCATCACAATAATGATTAAATGTTTTCGGTTGATACCACCATATTCAGCGGCAGAGGGACTTGAACCCATTGCGCGAATGACATAACCCCAGCGTGTTCTCCACAGCAGTAGCCAGACCAGTACACAACAAATAAGTGCAATGATAAAACTTAAGTTCATTGGCGATTCTGCAAATCCAAAGCCAAACCAAGCTGCAATAGTATGAAAACCAGGTAATACAGCAACAGGCTCAAATAAGCGTGAGACAGGGGCCATTTGACCTTTTTGGTTTAATACATTAACCATTAAGTAAACCATCAATGATGAAGCGATGAAATTAAACATAATAGTCGTAATAACAATATGGCTGCCGCGGTAAGCTTGTAAATAGGCTGGAATGAGTGCCCATAATGCACCAAATGCCATACTAGCAAACATAGTAATAGGGAGGATCGCCCAGAAAGGTAGGGTATGATCTAATCCTAAACAGGCAAGGCCAACACCTAGTCCACCAATATACGCTTGTCCTTCACCACCAATATTAAATAAGCCAGCAGAAAAGGCTACCGCAACGGCGAGTCCGGTAAAAATAAAGTTGGTTGCATAGTAAAATGTATAGCCAATCCCTTCTTGATAGCCTAATGCACCGCTAATCATTGTTTTAGCTGCTTCTATTGGGTCAACATCAACCGCAATAAAAATAAAAGCAGAGAATGCAAAAGCAAATAATATATTAATCAAAGGCAGTACAATAATACTCACCCATGAAGGTATCTTTGAGTCGTTCATAGCTGCTCTCCAGCACTAGGTTGTTGCACGGTTGTTTGAAGCTCTTCAGGCATAATATTGGCCATCATCATACCCAACAGTTTTTCGTTAGCTTGCTCTGCAGAAACTTCACCAACGACTTGGCCATCAAACATCACAATAATGCGGTCAGATAACGCCATAATTTCATCTAATTCTACTGAAACAAGTAAAATACCTTTGCCTTGATCTCGTAGTTCAATGATGCGTTTATGGATAGTTTCAATCGCGCCTATATCTACACCACGAGTTGGTTGACCGATTAATAATACGTCGGGGTTTTTATCTACTTCACGGGCAATAATTAGTTTTTGTTGATTACCGCCAGAGAATAAAGAGCTACGTAACTTAGGGTCTTGAGGGCGAACATCCCACTCTTCCATTAAACGAGCACATTCTTGATTAATAACACCAGGTTTATTAAGTAATTTACCATTATAAGTTGATGAGTTTTGGTAGCCTAAAATAGCTGATTCTTCAGCGGTAAATGATTTAATTAATCCCATTACCAGGCGATCTTCAGGGATGTGGCCGACACCTAATTCTCGTACTTTTGCTGCAGAACTAGGGTGGTTAGCATCAATCCATGTACCATTAATATTAAGCTGTCCTTTCGTTGGTTTTAACAAACCAGCTAATACGCTCATGAGCTCCGATTGGCC
Organism: Psychromonas aquatilis; assembly: GCF_038155185.1. NCBI lineage: Bacteria > Pseudomonadati > Pseudomonadota > Gammaproteobacteria > Alteromonadales > Psychromonadaceae > Psychromonas > Psychromonas aquatilis. Next base: position 20,777 of record NZ_JBAKAZ010000003.1, on the reverse strand, counting down.
GTTACCTGAAACCCCAGCTATACCTACAACTTCACCTGCTTTGATAGACATCGAAACTTCTTTTAAGCGGTCAACGCCCATTTCATCGGTATAGGTTAATTTATTTGTTGTTAATAAGGTTTGTTGTGGTTTGGCTTTCGATCTGTCTACTTTGAGGCGCACCTTACGGCCAACCATCAGTTCGGCGAGCTCTTCTTTGTTTGTTTCTGCTGTTTTACGATGTGCGACCATTTCTCCTTGGCGCATAACAGAGACATTGTTAGTTGCGGCAAGAATTTCTCTTAACTTATGGGTAATAAGTAAAATAGTGACACCTTGGTCGCGTAAAGCATCAAAGATTTTGAAGAGGTGGTCAGTTTCTTGTGGCGTTAATACACCCGTTGGTTCATCGAGAATAAGAATTTTTGCACCACGGTATAAGGCTTTTAATATTTCCACACGTTGTTGCAGGCCAACAGGAAGGTCTTCGATAAGTGCGTCTAGTGGAACGTCTAATTGATATTCGGTTGCTAAACGTTGTAACTCTTTGCGTGCCTTTTTTAAGCTAGGTTGTAATAAACCGCCTTCTTCAGCACCTAAAATAACATTCTCTAATACACTAAAATTATCAACCAACATAAAATGCTGATGTACCATGCCAATTCCGTAGCTAATGGCTTCTTTTGAACTTGTTAATTTGCGTACTTTACCTGATATTTTTATATCGCCAGAATCTGCTATATAAAACCCATAAATGATATTCATGAGCGTTGATTTACCCGCACCATTTTCACCGATGATTCCATGAATTGTGCCGGCTGGTACTTTTAAGTCAATATTGCGATTAGCATGTACTGCACCAAATTTTTTATCGATACCACAAAGCTCTAAAGCAATATTATTTTCATTATGAGGCTGAGACATAAATTAAGCTCTCTATTGTATCTACTGATATATGCATCATTAATGCTTAAGGAGTAAAAATATTACATATATTCATTTGTGTCTTTTTTATTGAAAAAATAAATAGTTATATAGTGATATGTTGAGTTAGATAACGTTAATTATTATTTTTACAATGGATTAAAACAAAAACGCTCCCTTATTTTTAGTAAGGAAGCGTGATCGTTTTAGGAAGTTTAGTAATTACAGGTATTGTCACTCATGTAATCATGTACTTTGATTTCACCTGATATTATTTTTGCTTTAATACCATTAATTTCTACTTCCATTTCTGGTGTGATTAAATCGCGGTTATATTCATCAATAGCCCAATCAACACCATTCTCTTTCAAACCTAGTACTTCAATACCCGGTGTAAAAGTACCTTGCTCAGCGGCTTTGAATGCATCAACTGTCGCTACGCCAACACGTTTAACCATTGAGGTAAGCATCACGCCAGGGTGAATATAGTTTTGGTTAGAGTCAACACCGATTGCATACTTACCTTCATCTACAGCTGCTTGGTAAACGCCTGCACCTGTCCCGCCGGCTGCTGCAAAGACAACATCAGCGCCTTTACTAAATTGGCTTTTAGCAAGTTCAGCGCCACGCGCTGGATCAGACCAAGCCGCATTTGTTGAACCTGTCATATTTTGGAATATTTCTGCATCTTTATTGTAGTATTTTGCACCTTGCTCGTAGCCACAAGAAAATCGACGAATAAGTGGAATATCCATACCACCAACAAAACCTACTTTATTGGTTTCTGATTTCATTGCAGCAATTGCACCGACAAGGAAAGAACCTTCTTGCTCTTTAAATAAAACTGATTTTACATTGGGTAAATCGACCACTGCATCAATGATAATGAATTCACTATCAGGGTATTTAGCAGCAATTTTCTGTAGTGGTGTCGCATATAAAAAGCCCACTACTAGGATTGGACTAAAGCCTCGGCGTGCTAAACGTTCAAGACCTTGCTCTCGCTGAGCGTCACTTGATGGTACTAATTCACGTACGTCAACGTCAGATTGCTCCATGAATTTCTTTACGCCATTTTCAGCGACAGCTTGACCAAACGATTTATCGAATTTACCAGTTGAATCGTATGCAACTGCAGGCTTAAAGTCTGCGGCTTGTGCTGTAAGAGAACACAAAGCAATTGAAACCGCTGCAGCGGCGATCGAAAGTTGTTTTTTCATAAATAAATTGTCCTTAATATATATAAATGAGAAATAAACGATAGCTAGGATTGAGTGATTCAGTCGCCACCGAATAAATTTAATTAGTGTTTCCATAATAATGTAAATCGTTCACTTTAGGTACTGTTTCCTAATTAGCATTGACTCTTTTACGAGACAAAAATGAAAGAGTTATCGTAAATTACGATAACTCTTTAGTACTCACTGTTAACTATTTCATTTTTTGTCAGTAATTTACTTAAGTGTTAACTTCTTGCTTTCTTTGGTAACTCATCATTCATCGGAAAATCTTGAATGATTGGATGGTATTGCTCTGGGTATTCACCTAAAAAGAGTGTTAGTAAAATAACACTTAATCCACTTGCCGTTACTGGCGAGCCGAAGATACTTTTAATAATCGCACCTAGTTCTCCACCAATATTGGCAGAAATAGTGTTAACTACTTCTGGAACAAGTAAAACACCTAAGCCCATACCAAATGAAACCGCTAATGTGAGCATGTTCTTTCTGTTTAGCTCAACATGTGTCAGTATTTTTACGCCCGCTATTGCGACAGTTGCGAACATAATAATAGTTGCACCACCTAATACTGAGCTTGGTACTGCTCGGAATAGCGCGCCGATATGTGGAAATAATCCCATTACGATTAAGATGCCACCAATCCATACACCGATAAAGCGGCTTGCAATACCTGTTAATTGAATAACACCGTTGTTTTGACTAAAGGTTGTATTTGGAAAAGTATTGAATACACCGGCAAGCAGTGAATTCACACCATCGCCTAAAATACCTTGTTTAATGCGTTTTATATAAGAGTTACCGGTAATTGGCTGTTTCGATACAATACAGTTTGCCGTGATATCACCTGATGTTTCAATTGCTGTTATCAGGTAAATAAGTGCAACAGGAATAAAGGCAGCAAGGTCAAAGGATAAGCCATATTTAAACGGCATCGGTAAGCTGATAATAGACTCTACTTGGCCAATCGCACTGTAGTTAACTTTACCCATCATTACTGCGGCGATCATACCTACTATCATACCGATAATAATAGAAGATAAACGAACCCATTGATTACCGTATTTGTGCGCGATAATAATTGCAACCATCACTAATATGCCTAGAAACAGATTACTAGGACTAGCAAAAAGCTCCGGCTTATTAGTTAATAGCCATTGCCCACCGGCTAAATCAGTGAAGCCCACTTTAATTAAGCTGATACCAATAATAGTAATAACCGTTCCAGTTACTACAGGCGTTACAACACGTTTTAATTTCTCTAGGAATTGACTAACAAAAATTTCTACGAATGCACCTAAAGCACATACACTAAAAATAAGAGACAGTATTTCATCAGGGCCGCCACCTTTTGATTTAGCGATAAACCCAGCAGCTAGTACTGAACTTAAAAATGCAAAACTAGTACCTTGTACACAAATCATGCCCGCACCGACACCCATTGGTCTTTTTGCTTGAATAATTGTACCGACACCAGAAACCATCAGCGCCATTGATACTAAATAAGGAATCTCATCGCCTAATCCTAATACGCCACCAATAATCAGTGTAGGCGTAATGATGCCGATGAAACTTGCTAATACATGCTGTAGAGCAGCAAAAAATGATTCCTTTCCTGATGGGTTATCATCGAGTTTATAAATTAACTCAGATTCCTCACTCATGTTGTACTTCCTTATTCACTTATGAAACGATTGGGGCTGATTTATTATATTTTGCAACGATCGTGCCAAACATTAGTTGGGGCTTAAACTCAATATAAAACATAAGGTTATTGACAAGTAACAGGTTACTAATAATATTAATTGCCCATTTTTATTCATGTTTGGTGCAGTCGCTGCACTTTAAATGAGCAAGAAAAGAGGGGTACTTGGTTACTTTCAGGGGCGTAAATCAACATTAAAAAGTTACTTTAATAGCGTTTTGTTTTAAGTGTCATTTTAGATAAATGAGTGTAATTGCGAAGGTCTCGACGACTTGAGTCGTTTCTTAATTAGCGGCAATAAAAAAGCGAAGTAGATATTGTGTTATCACTTCGCTTTTTATATTCAGATGAATAGTTTGATTGTATTATTGTGATTTATTTATATTCAATAACTTAAGACTGCGATGCTAATATAGCTTGTTGCTTAATCGTTTCTTGACGCTCTTTCTTCATTAACACTCGATATACAATCGCTGCAGTGAAACCACCAATAAAGATAGCGTAGTTTGCTAAACCATCAACAAAGAAAGTGGCAAAAATAGCAAATAATCCCGATATTAATAGCGCATAAACACTATTCATATTAATACCATTTTCATACCAGTAAATCCCTTTAGGAGACTCTGTGTAGAGCGAGTCAATGTCAATATTGCCTTTTTTGATAAAGTAATAATCGACAATAATAATACCGTAAAGTGGACCAATCATAGCTGCTAATACATCTACCGTGTAATGAATTACTTCAGGGTTATTAAATAGGTTCCATGGCGTTAACAGAATCGATCCGATAGCGGCAATAAAACCACCAGCCTTAAAGCTTATTTTTTGTGGTGCTACATTTGAGAAATCAAAGGCAGGAGCAACAAAGTTCGCCACAATATTAATACCAACCGTTGCAAAAATGAATGTTAATGCACCTAAAATAGTAATCATCCCTGAGTCTAGACGTTTAACTGTTTCAACAGGATCCGTTATCATTTCACCAAAAACAGGAATTGAAGCAGAAACAATCAATACACTAAATAATGAGAAGATAATAAAGTTAACTGGCAACCCTAATAAATTCCCAACTTTTAACTCTTTATAGCTAACACAATAACGAGAGAAGTCACTAAAGTTAAGTGTTGGGCCCGCAAAATAACCGGCAACTAATGAGGTGGCGATGATCATTTGTATAATTGCATCCCAACCAACCAATTTTTCAGAGCTTAAATTAAAGCTAATATTTTCCCAACCAGCAAGGCTGACCAGATAGATACAAAGAGCAAACATAGCCAGATAGATTGCAGGACCTGACCAGTCGATAACTTTACGGATCATATTCATGCCAAACATAAAGATAACGGCTTGCAAAATCCACATTGATGAAAATCCTATCCATCCTAAATAAGATAAACCTAAAAATTCAGAGTCGGCTAAACTAGCTGCACTAGGGAAAAAATAAAGTATTAGAATAATAAAAGCACTGGAAGCGAGGTAAGTTTGAATACCATACCAAACGACAGCAATCAGTCCTCGAATTACCGCAGGAATATTGGCACCAAATACACCAAATGACATACGAGCAATAATAGGGAAAGGGGCACCACTTTTTTGTCCAGGTTTCCCCATTAAGTTAGCAAATAATAAAACAATAGAAATACCCGCTAATAAACTAATAAAAACTTGAATTCCATTTAATCCTAATGCAAATAAGCTGGCTGCAAAAACATAACCACCAACGCTATGTACATCTGACATCCAGAAAGCAAAAATACTATACCATCCCCATTTTTGTTCTTTCTCTGGTAATAAATCTTCATTACTCAGGCGTGGGCTCACTAATAATTCATCTGACATAACTAACCTCTACTATTAAAATTGTATACAATGTTTTGTAGCAGTTAATGTGCCAATTTTATAAAATCCCATAAACACTAGGCTTGTATACAGAAATTTAAATGCTCTTTAGGTTTAAATATGCATTTTTGCACTATTTTTAAGCAAATGAGATCAATTTGGTGCGCCAGCGAGCTTGATTTGTGGTTATTGAAGGTTAAACTAATTTTATATTAGAAAATAAAGTTGTATACATTACCTTGGTTTTTATTGTATACAATAAAAAGGAAGGGAATAAAGGTGAGTAATAACTTGAGTGACGAAGCTATTTACAAAAAAATATTAAAATCGATTGTAGAGCGTCAATTGCCTCCAGGAGCAAGATTACCTGAAGATAAGTTATCTGAAGCTTTTGGTAAAAGTCGTACTAGTATTCGAAAAGTATTACAACGTTTAGCCTTAGAACGAATAGTTACTATTGCGCCTAATAAAGGTGCACAAGTTAACCGACCGACTGAAAAAGAGGCTAAAGAAGTACTAGATAGTCGTATCATGTTAGAGCCAATACTTATTCCCGATATATTAAAAGTATGGTCAACAAGTCACTCCAATCACTTTCGAAAAATGGTTGCAGCAGAGAAAAAAGCTGAACAAGAAGAAGACCAATCGGCTTTAATTCAACTAACAGCACAATTTCATTATGAGCTAGCACAGTTATCTGGAAACTCGGTGATGGCTGAGTTTATTGAGCAGCTATGTTACCGCTCTTCTTTGATTATTGCTGTCTTTGGTTCTCGTCATAGTGTGAGCTGTGATTGTGGGGATCATGATGCGTTTATCGATATTTTAGATAAAGGCGATCATGATACTGCTCAAAAGTGGATGAAACACCATTTGGTGCATATCAAGTCTTCTTTAAAATTGGCTACAAGTGATGATCATAAAATTAATTTTAAACACCTTTTTTCTACTATGGATGAGAAATGAAAATAAATTTAATTAACCCAAATACTTGTACTGGTATGACAGAAAAGATTGCAGAATCAGCAAGAGCAGTGGCATTAACAACAACCGATATCATTGCTTCTTCACCATCTGATGGTCCTGAAAGTATAGAAAGTGCCTTTGATGAAGCCATTGCTTCAGCTGCTTTGTTAGATGTTATTCAAGCTGGGGAAGCAGCACAAGTTGATGCTCATATTATTGCCTGTTTCGGCGATCCTGCTTTAGATGCTGCACGTGAAATTGCCACTGTTCCTGTTATTGGTATTGCTGGTGCTGCGTTTCAATTGGCTAGTTTAATCTCCTATCGATTTGGGATTGTAACAACCATGACCCGCACCCTTCCTGCTAGTGAGCACTTACTGCATCGCTATGGTTACCAACATCTATGTAGTGGAGTGCGTGCTACAGATATTGCGGTATTAGACCTTGAAGAAACGAATGATGATATATATCTTGAGTTAAAGTTAGAATGTGAAAAGTCGATTCAATCTGATGGAGCTGAAGCGATTGTATTAGGCTGTGCAGGTATGTCTGATTTAGTTGCTCGTTTATCAGAAGATCTCCAAGTTTCTGTTATCGATGGTGTCGCTGCAGCCGTTAAACTAGCAGAGTCATTACATCAGCTTGGTTTAAAAACCTGTAAAATTGGCCAATATGGTGCACCGTTAACAAAAGCATTCCATGGACGCTATCAGCATTGGGATAATTGTTCGACAACCTTGAAAAAATAAACGTTGTTGAAATAGTTAAGTTAGTAAAATGCTAATTAGTGCAGTTTAAATCAAATAAAAAATTAACTAAGGAAAGTGAATAATGAGTATAGATAATCCACGCGATTATATTGGTTACGGAAGAGATAATGTACCTGATGCAAATTGGCCTAATAAAGCTAAAATTGCAGTGCAATTTGTGCTTAATTATGAAGAAGGGGGGGAGAATTGTGTATTACATGGAGACCCTCATTCGGAAACCTTTTTATCGGAAATAGCTGGTGCAGAAGCTTATCCAGAACGCCATATGAGTATGGAGTCATTATATGAATATGGCTCAAGAACAGGTGTGTGGCGCATTTTAAATGAATTTAAAAAACGTCAATTACCATTAACAATATTTGGTGTTGCAACTGCTTTACAGCGTAATCCTGAAGTGACTAAAGCGATTATTGAAGACGGACATGAGATAGCTTGTCATGGATTAAAATGGTTACATTATCAACATACACCTATTGCTGAAGAACGCGCAGATATGATCCAAGCATTGGATATCATTGAAGACTTAACCGGTAAACGCCCGTTAGGTTGGTATACTGGACGAGATTCTCCTAATACTCGTGGCTTAGTTGCAGAGCAAAAAGGGTTGGTTTATGACTCTGATTATTATGGGGATGATTTACCTTTTTGGACGCAAGTAAAAAGTACAGAGCCGGGTAAAACACGTCCGCATTTAGTTATTCCTTATACTTTAGATAATAATGATATGCGCTTTTCATCTCCTTATGGCTTTAGTCACGGAGAGGAGTTCTTCCAGTATTTAAAAGATAGTTTTGATTGCTTATATGCAGAAGGTGACGATAAACCTAAAATGATGTCGATTGGTTTACATTGCCGTGTGATTGGTAAGCCGAGCCGCTTTATGGCGTTGAAAAAGTTCTTAGATTATGTGCAATCACATGATCATGTATGGATAGCTCGACGCGATGAAATTGCACAACATTGGATAGATAACCATCCTTACTCATTGTAATTTTATCTGCTTTAAGCTTATTTTAAGCAGATAAAACATAATAAAAAAGGCGCATCAAGCGCCTTTTTTGTTGTTTGGGTATTAAAGCATTAACGCTGCTAACTGTTAGTCAGTTAATTTTTTAATCATATCAACTAAGCAATTTAGGGCAACTGCTACGTCTGACTCTATCACTTGCTCTCTGGGATTATGGCTGATGCCTTTTTCACAGCGTACAAATAACATACCTATGTCGGTAATATTTGTCATCACCATTGCGTCATGGCCTGCGCCACTAGAAAGGAAACGAGGCGGTTTTTGTGTATGTTGTTCAACAACTTCACCCCATTTCTTTTGTAAATCATCATCACATAATACGGCTTCTGCTTGATAGAGCTTTTCATGTGTTAACGTTAGTTGACGTTTAGTGGCAATATCCGACAGCATTTGTAACAAAGTTTCACAACAACGTTCTAACGTTGATTGGCACTGACTACGAATATCAATGGTAAAATGTACTTCTCCTGCAATAACATTGACTGCAGCGGGAAATACGTCGCAACGGCCTACGGTCGCAACGATTTCATTATCAATTGCAAATTGTTCAATCGCTGAAACCATCTCAGCTGTACCACACATTGCGTCTCGACGTAAATTCGAAGGAACGGTTCCAGCATGGCCAGCCATTCCTTTGAGTTTAAATTGATAACGCTTTGCACCTGCAATACCGGTTACTACTCCAACAGGTAAATCTAGATCTTCTAATACAGGGCCCTGTTCGATGTGTACTTCTAGGTAAGATAAAATATCATCGGCTAGGCGTTGATCTTTACCTGCTAAAGCAGGATCGAGTCCAAAATGTGTCATGGCTTGCGCCATACTAATGCCATCGCTATCGGTTACCGCTAACCATTCTTCTTGAAAGCCGCCTGCAACAGCACTTGAGCCAATGAGAGTGGTATTAAAACGAGTACCTTCTTCATCAGCGAAAGCAACTATATCAACATGGAAGGGCAGTTCCACATCACTTAGTTGTAGCATCGCTTCAATGGCCAGCAATACCCCTAAGTTACCATCATATTTACCTGCATTGGCTACCGTGTCACTGTGTGAACCAATCAAAAGCGTAGGCATGGTTGGGTTTTTAGCAACTTTTCGGCCCCATTGGTTACCTACGCTATCCTCCCATGTTTCTAAGTTAGCGAGTTGCATCCATTGATCAATTTGTTGGTGTGCAGCCTTGTGCTCAGGCGTTAAATAGGCGCGTAATAACCCATTTTCCATTGCACTAAAAGTACCGAGTTGATCGGCCTGTTGCATTATTTTTGCCGCGCCTTGTTTGGCATCAGTGTTAATTTGCATAAATTCTCCTATCACCCTAATTTAGATGCTGTAAAACTTCATTGCAGTCGTCACAGCTTGACCTGGAGATATGTTTGCTTTGTATTTTAATAGTATCGATTCCAATGCAGCTAAGGTTGTTAATACACAGTCTTGTCGTGCATTGAAGCCCATTGTGCCAATACGCCAGATTTTTCCGTGTAATGGGCCGAATGACGTGCCTATTTCGATACCAAAAGCCAGTAATAACTCTTCTCGAATTTGTTCACCGTTAACGCCATCAGGAATATAAACACCGACTACATTATTCATTTTGTAAGCTTGGTTACCAAATAGTGTTAAGCCCATTGCTTGTAAACCAGCCGCCATCGCATCACCAGCTTGTTTATGGCGAGCCACTACGTTAGTACTGCCTTCTTCTAGGAAGATACGTGCACACTCACGAGCTGCATATAACATACTTGTTGCTTCTGTATGGTGATTAAGGCGCTCAGGTCCCCAGTAGTCCATGATCATTGCAAGGTCAAAGTAATTAGAGTTAATTGCGGCTTCACTACCTGAAGTATGGTGATCTGCTTTGATGCCCGCTTCAATATGCTTACGTTTGTTAATCACTTCCGCACATTTGTCGCTTAAGGTCATTGGTGCGCTACCAGAAGGGCCACCAAGACATTTTTGTAAGCCAGCCGAAACAGCATCTAACTTCCACTCATCAACTTTTAAATCATTTCCGGCGATAGAAGCGGTTGCATCACAATAGAACAGTACATCATGACGGTCACAAATCTCACCAAGTTCAGCCAGTGGCTGGTTCATTGTTGTTGAAGTATCACCTTGAACAGTCGCCAACATTTTAGGTTTGAACTCTTTAATGGCTTGTTCAACAAGTTCTGGAGGGCAAACTTCTCCCCATTCAATATCGATGGTTCTGACTACGGCACCAACGCGTTGTGCTATTTCACAAAGTAGATGGCCAAAACGTCCCATTACAGGAATAAGTACTTTATCACCAGGCTGTAAAACAGAGACTAAAACAGCTTCAATACCTGCACGTGCGGTACCATCGACTAGCATGGTTTGTTGGTTATCTGTTTCAAGAAGATCACGATATAGTGATTGTACTTGATTCATATAACCCGTCATCACTGGATCATATTGTCCAATTAATGCACCTGAAATTGCTTGATGGACCCTAGGGTAAGCATTGATTGGACCTGGTCCCATCAATAAACGAACTGGTGGGTTAAGTGTTTCGAATAAGGATTTTGTTGTCATTATTTTTCTCCAGTTATACTTTGCCCGTCACTACGAGGATCGCTTGTTGCCAGCGTTTTTCCATCAGTATTGAGCATAATGGCACCAGCGTGCCCCATTAATTCATTGTTATCTGCAACGGCTGTAATATCGTGACCTAGCGCTTTTAGTTCAGCGCCATGTTGTTTATAAAGTTGATTTTCTAAACGTAAATTGTTGGTGCTATCTCCCCAAGTTCGGCCGAGTAACCAACGTGGTTTAGCTACTGAACTCGATAAACTCATATCTTGGTATAGGTGACGACTAAATAAGCAAGCTTGTGTTTGCGGTTGTCCTTCTCCACCCATCGTTCCATAAACCAAACGGCGTCCATCATTTAATTCTGCATAGGCTGGGTTTAGCGTATGGAAAGGTTTTTTACCAGGCGCTAAAACATTATGGTGTTGTTCATCAAGCGTGAAACTTTTACCGCGTACATTCCAAGTAATCCCTGTGCTTGGCAATACAACACCTGAACCAAACTCCCAATAGATACTCTGGATAAAACTAACCATGGTGCCGTATTGATCACAAGCTCCCATCCAAATGGTATCGCCTGGTTTTGCCATATGTGGCCAAGGTAAGGCTTTGTCCAGTGAGATATTAGCAGCACAATTATTAATAACATCTTGGTCTAAAAATGTTTGTAAAGGCTGTTGTAAGCAGTCCGGATCGGTTATTTGTTGGTCGCGAATAATAAAGGCTTGTTTAGTGGCTTCAACTAACAGGTGAAGGTGCTCAAGTTCAGTTGTCGCTTGATCAGCTAACTTGTCATAAATTGCAAGAATAAGTAATGAAGCCAAGCCTTGCGTTGGCGCATCTAAGTTATATAGCTTCCCTTTAGAAATCTCCACAGTTAATGGCGTGGTTACTTTTGCTTGATGCTGGTGGAAATCATTTAAAGTAATTGGGCTACCCACTAATGCTAACTCTTCAGCCATTTTCTCTGCTAATTCACCTCGATAAAAGTCGTCTAACCCTGCCTTTGCTAACTGTTTAAATGTGTTGGCTAAGGCTGGGTTGGTGACTTGATCGCCTACTTGTAATGTTTTACCTTGTTTTAAATAAAGCTCAGCAAAGTTAGCCAATTCTTTTAATCGAGAAAATGTTTTTTCACTCGCATCGACTAAGCTATCGGTGACTTCAATACCTTGTTCTGCCGCTTCAATTGCTGGCTGTAAAAGCTCTAATAAAGGCAAGCCACTTGCATTCAGTTGTAGGGCTTGCTGCCACCCTGAAATAGTACCCGCCATTGTTATTGCTGCTTTGCCACCACTTTCTGGTAATTCATCTGACGCTTGGCGATATGTATCAACATCAATAGAAAGGGCTGATGCGCCACAGGCATCAATGGCAATAGGAGACTCTCCTGCTTTGCTGATAACCCAAAAACCATCACCACCAATACTATTCATGTGCGGGTATTGGACTGAAATCATTGCAGCTGCCGCTACCATCGCTTCACTTGCGGTACCGCCAGCATCTAATATCGCTTGTCCGGCTTGCGCCGCTTTATAATGAGGGGCTGTAAAAGAAGTTTGATAAGTCATTAAAGTTTATCTCCTTGTAATAGGTTAAATGCCGTCGCGAAAAGGTCTAATTCGCTATCTGCAACGCCCATTAATGAAAAACCACAAGGGCCTTCAGCCAGATTATCGATAGGTAGATGCAGTTGTGGAAAACCTGCTAATCCTGCAATGCTGGTTAAACCCATTAATTGAGAGCGGTAATTAGCAAGAGCTTCACCTTGTAAGGTTAAAGAAGGTGGGCCAGAAGGGGTCGTCGGCAATATCCATAAGCCTTGCATATCATTGAATAGGTCAATGAGTTGCTGAGTGAACTTGGCTTGTTGTTGTTTGGCATCGAGATACTGCTGACTGGTGATTTCTCGAGCCCAATCAACTCGTAACATGATTGAAGGATCCAGTGAATCTAAATACTCCTTTAACCATTGGTCATGGCCTTGGATAATATCGTAGCCTTGTATGGTACGAAATAATAAGCTTAATGAATCTAAGGTATGTTCAGTTTTACCTAAAACATCACACCCGACAAGCGTGATATTGGCTTGTTTACAAGCTGCTTTTAGTCTTTGTAAACGTTCAGCGCTTATTTGTGTTGCTAAGGTATTATCTAAATAAAGCTTAGTTACTGCTTCACCCGTTTCTTTATTATCTGCTAAGACTTTAAACACCTTCGATAATAAAGATAAGTCTCGACTAAAAATACCGGCAGTATCAAAGCTTTCAGATAACTGAAAAGCATGTTCTAAATTAAGCTTGCCAAGTGTAGGGCGTAAGCCATATAAACCACAGTAACTTGCAGGTACACGTACTGAGCCACCTGTATCTGTGCCTATTGAAAAGTCCGCATCACCAGTTGCCACTGCGACGGCACTACCACTTGACGAGCCACCGGGTAAACAATCTGGGGCAATAGGATTGATAGGCGTACCATAATGGATATTTTGCCCATTAAGGCTATATGCTAACTCATCTGTTTGTACTCTACCGACACATTCCGCGCCATTAGCTAATAACGTTTCAATCAGTGGAGATGTTTTTGATGCTTTTGAGTGACTCGTTAGCCAAGCTGGATTACCAGCGCCTGTTACATAACCTTCTACATCAAATAAATCTTTAAAAACAAATGATAGATTATCTAGCTCACCATTGGCAGTTGCAGATAGTGCTTGTGGGCCTTGTTGGCAATATACACGAGCGTCTTTAGCTATTTTATTATTCATTTTAACTTCCTAGAACTTAGTGAGAAGAAGCTTGTTCGCTTTGTGCTGCGTATTTGTTTGCTAATATTGCACAATAGAAAATCTGAATTGGGTGATACAACATAATCGGTAATAAAATCATGCCTAGATTAGAAGCTAATTCTGGGTTACCGCCAAAGATAGCGGTTGCCATTGGAATACCTGCAGCAAGGGTTTTTTTAGTACCACAAAATACAGCAGCGACTTCATCGGCTAACTCGAAATTACTACGGCGGGCACCCCATTGAATTGAATGCACCATAACCAATAACACAACAATACAAATAAGGATTGAAACAAGTAACATTTGTATTGAGAAAGTACTCCAAATACCATTTACAACTGAGTTACAGAAAGCGTTGTAAACAATTAATAAAATAACGTATTTATCAACTTTACTAACAACTGATTTATGTTTTTGTGCAAACTCTAGTAAGAATGGACGTGCTAATTGACCTAAGATCATTGGTAATAATAAAAGTTTTGAAATAGAGATGATCGAAGCCATTAAATCTAATTCAACACCTTCAAATCCCATAAAAGATTGAATTAACATTGGGGTAATAAAAATACCTAAAATACTTGATAAAGAAGCATTAAAAATTGCTCCCGGTACATTACCTTTACCAACACTTGTCATCGCCACTGAAGATGAAATAGTACTTGGTAAAACAAATAAATAACAAAAACCAAAGGCTAATGCAGCGGGCATATATGCTAAGAAGGTACTACCAAAAATAACCCAAAGTAATGGGTACGCAAGGAAGGTCGCTAATTGAATATAGATGTGCATTCGCCAATTACTTAGTCCTGCTTTGATAGCACTTGGAGATAGCCCCAGACCATGCAAGAAGAAGACAATTGCAACTCCAATTCCTGTTAATTTATCAAGATGAATAACACCGCCGCTTTTACCAAAATCAGCAGTGAAAATGGCTAATACAATGGCTACCACCATCCCGACTAAAAACCATTCTTTTTTAAGTTTATTTATCATTTTTATGTTGTCCCTAACTAGCTTGTTTTAAAATTTAATTTTCTATGGTTATTAATTATCACAGCTTGATTACTCTAGCTCATTTAATTTTGAGTAATGTGAGCTTATTTTACTACTTAATTGAGTGGCATCCCCTTTAAGTACTTGATAAGTACGATTGACCAAATGAGAGATAAGACTCATTGGCACAGCATAACTATCCAAAGGAGTGTCGTTATTCATATGACACACTAATAAATGACACGCTTTCGAAGCATATTTTTGGCCAGATTGATCAGTTATTAATAAAATATTGTTACCTTGTAATTGGTTTAATATTTTTGAAAATTGACTGACTCGACGACGGATACCGATAATCACCACAAAATCTTCTTCTTTAATCGAAGCGAGATCTTCACCGATGGTTTGACCTGGTAAAGGTAATAAATCGACATTACCTCGACATTGCATTAGCTGCTGTCGAAAATGTAAGGCTAAAGGGTAACTGTTACGGTAGCCAATAACTTTAATTGATGGAGCCTTTGCAAGGCTTTGAATGATTGGCTTTAATTTACTTTTGTTAAGTTGTTTACGTAAACGCTCTAAAGCTTGTATTTCTTTTTGAAAATCACAGTTTTCATTTGTTGTGGTAAGCATTGGCTCGCCACTTTTACGCACTTCTAATAACTCATTTCGTAATGATTGGTGGTCGGTATAACCTAAACGACGAATGAATCGACTGACACTTGTTTTTGATACAGAGCAGACTTCAGCAATTTCATTGGTAGACATAATCAGCACTTTTTCTGGGTTTAGCAGTAAATAATCAGCTAAACGTCTGCTATTACTTGTTAAGTCTACATAATGGCGGTGAATGCGTTCAATTAATGAGCTGCTGTTATTTGTCATCTGTTTCCCTTGTTAAAAATTTAATGATATTTATGGCTATCTTACAGCGGCTAGAAAGCTTTGTAGCTCTTCTGTTTGTGGGTTGGAAAAAACTTCCTCACTTGGCCCTGTTTCCCATACTTTACCTTGATTCATAAAAATAACACGATCGCCAACATCTCTGGCAAAGTTCATTTCATGTGTTACTAGAATTAATGTCATTCCCTCAGCTTTTAACTGTTCTAATACTTTAAGTACTTCTCCTACTAGCTCTGGATCTAAAGCAGAGGTAATTTCATCACAAAGCAGTACCTTCGGTGACATAGCAAGAGAGCGTGCAATCGCTACACGTTGTTGCTGTCCGCCAGATAAGTTACCTGGGTAAGCGTCAAATTTATCTGATAAGCCTACTTTTTCTAATAACGCTTCAGCTAATTTTTTATTCTCAGCTTTATTTTTTTTGAGTACAAGCTTAGTGGCTAACATTACATTTTCGCCAACTGTCATGTGTGGAAAAAGATTAAAGCTCTGAAAGACCATACCGACACTACGACTCAATAAACGTAATTTAAATTCATCATTTTCAACAGCTTGGTTATCAACAATAATGCCACCTTGTTGATATTCTTCTAACCCATTCATACAACGTAATAGGGTACTTTTACCTGAGCCGCTTCGGCCAATAATTGAGACAACTTCACCGGCTTCAACTTTAAGGTCGACCCCTTTAAGTACATGATTATCTCCATAATATTTATGTACCTGATCTAAACTAACGAGCGACATGATTTTTTTTCTCCAGATGACGAGCTAAAACTGAAAGTGGAAAGCAAATAATAAAATATAAAATAGCGACAAACACAAAAACCTTAAATGGTTGGAACACCGCGTTATTTATCATTGAACCTGCTTTTGTTAATTCTACAAAGCCAATTACAGAGGCAAGGGCAGTCCCTTTGACAATTTGTACAGAAAAGCCAACAGTAGGTGCAATCGACATACGCATTGCTTGTGGCACGATAACGTGACGCATGGTTTGTAAGTAGCTTAGCCCTAAGGTTTTACATGCTTCCCACTGGCCTTTGGGTAGCGCTTCGATACAGCCTCGCCAAATATCATGAAAAAAAGCACTACTAAATAATGTTAATGAAATGACCGCAGCTGTCCAAGCGTCAACTTCTATTCCGATTAACGATAACCCAAAAAAGGTTAAGAATAGTTGCATTAATAGCGGGATACCTTGGAAAATTTCAACATAACCTTGAATAAGGTAAGTGATTAGCTTATTGCGCATACTTCGTAATAGTGTGAGCAGTAAACCAAATACGCCACCGCCAACAAAAGCTAATAAAGATAATAAGATAGTCCATCGCGCTGCAAGCAGTAAATTTTTTAAAATATCCCAATCCGTAAACTGTACCATTCAATACTCTCCTACAAAGATGGGTTTTTAAAAGTAATGCGCTTGATTAAGGCGAAGGTTTGTCGCATCAATATGGCTAGCAATAGGTAAACGAGTGCGGCAATCATGTAAGACTCAAAACTTAAAAAAGTGCGTGATTGAATAAAGTTTGCCGAAAAAGTTAATTCTTCTACTGATATCTGAGATACCACGGCAGATCCCAACATAACAATAATGCATTGACTCACGATAGCTGGATAAACACGCTGATATGCTGGCGGTAAAATGATATGCCAAAACACTTGGCGGCGTGTTAAGCCTAAAGTTTGTCCTGCTTCCCATTGTCCTTTAGGTGCTGCATCAATTCCCGCTCTGATAATTTCTGTACTATAAGCACCTAAATTAATGATCATAGCGATCGTTCCTGCTTGCCATGCAGACAGTTTAAAACCCAATGCGGGTAAACCAAAAAAGATAAAAAATAGCTGCACAATAAAAGGCGTATTTCTTATGACTTCTACATAGCAAGAGCAACATGTTCTTAACCAAGCTTCTTGGCTGATTCTTCCTTGCGCACATAAAGTGCCAAGTAACAGCCCACCAAAAGTTGATATGAGTGTTAGCTCTACTGTTGTCCACAACCCTGCCGCGAATTGCGGCAAGTAAGGAATTAAGTTGGTGAAATCAAGTTGATAGCTCATAGTCGCATAAAGCCTGTATTAAAGGTCTGCAGGGAAAGGGGCTTTTAACCACTTTTGAGATAGCGCTTCTAATACACCATCTTGTTTAGCAGATTTAATTAAACGGTTAATTTCAGCAACTAACTCTGTTTCGCCTTTCATTACCCCAACGTAACATGGTGAATTATGCAGTAAGAATTTCGTTTCTGGTGCTTTATCCGGGTAGCGTGTTGCAATCTCGGTTATTACTAGATTACCTGTTGCAATCAGGCTAACTTGACCAGATAAAAAAGCAGATAAAGTACTGTTGTTATCTTCAAAGCGTTTAATCGTTGTGCTTTTCGGCACAAGTTTACTTAACTCTAAATCTTCAACTGAGCCTCGGGTAACACCGACGGTTTTGTCTGCTAATTCTTGTGCATTGCTTACTGGTTCAGACTTTGTTCCAAAAACACCTAAGAAGAAAGGTGCATATGCATCACTGAAATCAACCACTTTTTCACGTGCAGGGTTTTTACCCATACTAGAGATAACAAGATCGACTTTACCTGTTTGTAAGTAAGGGATTCGATTGGCACTCGTTACCGGAACAAGTTTTAACTCAACATTTAATTGTTTAGCTAAATATTTAGCCATATCAATATCGTAGCCTTGCGGTTGTAAATCTGTTCCAACAGAACCAAAAGGAGGGAAGTCTTGAGGAACAGCAACTTTTAATACTTTTGATTCTTTAATGTCAGTTAATTTATCAGCTTGTACAGCTTGGGCTGTGAAAAGCAAGGTTGTAGATAACACTATGCTTGATAACATTTTTAAAAACTTCATTTTAGATCTCCATCTATTTTTGAAACGATTGGAACTTGTTGGTATTTTTCTGCAACGATTGTGCCATAGTGACGAAGAGTTTAAATTCCATTTAAAACAATGATTTATTGTTTTTAAATGAAATTACTAAAAGTTGGATTTTAAAAAATTACCCATTTGGTGCGCGATTGCACCGCCAAAGAGCAGTAAAGTAGTTACTTTGAATGACGTTTCTATTGTTCATTGAATATATTAGGTGGGATAGGAATACCTAATGACTTTTACTATTAAGTAATGAAAGCGATCAATGAAAAATAGGCAGCGCAAAGTCTATATTTTAGGCTAAAGGTGGTAGTGCCTATATGTAGTAGAAGTGGTTTAGTAATGTGGGTTTAAATTAATAACTAATTCACGGTATTACCATTCAAAAATAAAGATACTGCTATAATTTAAATCTTATTTTTATATAAATCAGTTATTTACTGTTTTTTATATGGGGGTATCTCTGTTCTATTGTAGGCATCAATATTTAATCTAAATAATAAGCAGAAATTATTGAACTTTATAAGTCAATACAACTCAAATGTATTGCTTGAGGTAATGAACTAATTCCATTATCTCAAAATTAATTCTCGTTTCTTTATATTAATTAAAAAATGTCAAAAAGAGATTATGTGATGATGAATTCGTAAATAGAGTGTTTTTTGTATATATATTATAATCATAACAAGATAGAATGTGTGATGTTGATCAATGCATTAAAATAATTACGCTTAAAAAATGATAATTTAAAGATGTTATCAAACAGTGTATTTATATTTATGTTCTTTGATTTGCATATATAATGTTCAATAAATTCAAGATATTAGAGTTTAATCTTTTTTTATGAGCATATAAGATAGATAAATTTACATATTTTTATCGCATAAAATTGTTGAAATTATCATAAAAATGATATTTTTTTGCTTTGGTTGTGAAGTACTTTTGTGATCTAATTGCACTGTAGTCGTACGTTTATCATCCAACTTATTAATATAATGGAATACAAAAATGATGAAACATAAAGCCCCACTTATTGTTAGCGCAGTATTACTTGGTCAAATGCTTCCTGCTCAAGCTGAGCAAACTTCTGGTGAAACATTAGTTGGTAATGCATATGGCGGTATCCACGGTTCTTACTTACAAGCAGATAACGATCGTCTAGATGGTGATGACTCTAGAGACGAATTCGATGGTGCTGGTGGTTACGGTGCTGAGTTAGGTTACCGTATTACTAAACCTGTTGAATTACGTTTTTCTTACACTCGTTTTGAAGCTGATGTTGAAACAGGTCCTAACGTTCAAGGCATTAACAAATACAACTTAGACGCTCTATACTTCCCTAACGAAGAAAGCTTCTATGTATTAGGTGGTATGAGTGCTTTAGACTTTGATGCTGATACAGAAGCTGCATTAAACGTTGGTTTGGGTTACCGTCAATACTTTACTGATCGTTTTGCTGCATACGGTGAAGTTAAAGGTAACTACCAGTTCGACGAGAAATACACTGATGCAATCGCACAAATCGGTTTAATCTACTACTTCAGCAAAAACGAAGCACCAGTTGAGCCAGTTGTTGTATATGCTGCTCCAGTAGATACTGACCAAGATGGTGTTGTAAACGGTACTGATGAATGTGCAAACACACCTATGTCTGATAAAGTAGACGCAGTTGGTTGTACTATCTTCGAAGAAGAGACTCTATCTACTCGTTTATTAGTTAACTTCGATAACAACAAATCAGTAGTTAAACCAGAGTACTACAGTGAAGTTGCAAAAACTGCTGAGTTCCTAAAAACATACCCACAAGTAAACATCACTGTTGATGGTCACAGTTCAGCTGTAGGCGCAGCCGCTTACAACAAAAAACTATCTCAAGAACGTGCAGATGCTGTAGCTGATCTACTAGTTTCTGAATACGGTATTGATGCATCACGTATCACTGCTGTTGGTCACGGTGAAGAAGATTTACTAGATACAGCTAACACAGCTGAAGCGAACGAAATGAATCGTCGTATCGAAATCAACATCGAAGAAACTCGTGAAGTTCCTGTAGAACGTTAATATATACATTAACTGACTAATATAAAAACTCCTCAATACGAGGAGTTTTTTTTTACCTGCCAAAAGATTATTTAGCGTCTTTATACCAATTATATTAAATAAGTGATCTAAATTTTGCGCAGAAAAAATGACTTA
>NZ_JBAKAZ010000002.1:0-116115 GCF_038155185.1 Psychromonas aquatilis | reverse complement strand
TAAGTTATTTTAGCAAGTAAAATAGATCAGTTAATTAGTGTGATTGGTATTATTTAACACTAGTAACTATCTCTTAAAAAAATGCTAACCACGAATCAATTAAATTTTGTAAGTCTTCTAAACCACACTCCGCTTCTATTTCTTGATCATAAAAACTTAAATCTTCATCTAACTCCGAGTCTGATTGATATAAACTATGATTAACAATCGAAGCTTCTTCTGTATTTAAGAATAACGTAAATTCATCACCAGTTAGTTTATATTCAGATATCTCTCTTTGTTGTAATTGATTAATAATATCTAAGAGGGACTCAGTCCACTCTTTGCTTTGCCCTTCTTGCTCGAGCCAAATGCCAAAAGCCTCATGTCCCATAGACAACTTTACTTTTTTCTTATCACTGAAATAGTCTTTTTTGAAATCGAACTCCATACTTACCTCGGCTTTTATTAATATGGGTAAAGTATAGATAGCTTTGATGGGATTTAGTAGAAATAAAGATAAAAATAGAGGGAAATATAAAGAGCCTTCGATATTACTATCAAAGGCTCTTTAATAAAGGAATATAAGACGTTATGAATTAACAACAGCCTTAAATTCTATATCAACAACATTTGTTGGTACTAACTCATAAGCAGCTTGTGGCTTTAAAATAACGTTAGATTTACTAACCACCATTAGCATTTGCTTCAAACGGTTAGCTTCGAAAGGTTTTAATAATAGCCCTTGCACATCTAAAAGACTGTTTAAGCCTAATAATTCACGTTGTACATCTTGATGTGAATTCAAAATTTTAATGTCAGATGAAGCCGACGTTTGACCCGTTCGAATAGCTTTAATTAGGTTAAGCCCTGAATATTGCGGTAATAATGTATCAACAATAATTAAATCGAAATCTTGTAAAGCAATTGAGCGCTCAGCTTCACGTGCGGATGGAACACCTTCCACATAAGAAACATTTAAAGCTTCTAGTTGCTCAATAAGTTGTGCTCTACCTTCCGTTGAGCCCTCAACCACTAATACTTTCAAATTAGAAATTGCATTGCTTGTTACTTCTGATTGGGCAACAGGCGAAGGCGCATTATCAGTAGCCACTAACCCTTCCATTCTCGCGATATAACCACGCTTTGGAATTGTTGAAATATTTAAGCCATGCAAGCTTAAGGTGCCGACACTCTTACGTAACTGAGAAATATGCTGATTAATAGTGTGATCTGTAACTAAACGTCCCCACACATGTTGAGCAAGATCTTCACGAGTAACCACTGTATTCACGTTTTTACACAAAAAATGTAATAAAGAAGTACGTAAAGGACCTAAGTAAACTTTACGGCTGCCGTGAATCAAACTGTTTTGACTTGAATCGATGTGGAACTCGCCCACCACTAAATTTTTTTCTAACATAATAATACCCATATTTTTTATTTGTATGCCGTTCTATATTGACGGACAATTTAATTTTTTGGATTGTTAAAACAATCTCTTTTTTATAATCTTCATTATAATATCAAATTAAAATAAAAACACAAAGATATTCCTAGTCTCAAATTTTGACTCTTCTTTTTGTAGATTTAAAAGCATTTACTAGGTTACTTTTTAGTGGGGGATCTTAATTAATCTGCTCACTCTAAAACCAGGCTCGTCGTTGTTTTGAAACTTATCTACAAATGATACTAACCCTATTAAAACGATTGTTTTAGCTATTTAAAATAGGTAAACAACACTCCAAATAGTAATACAATAAAACAAATGATCTTATATGTTAATTTATATTTTTGATTGCTCTTAAATTCGCCAACTATATTATTAAAAATAAACTTACACACGCTGTTTAACTCACTTAATAACCATTAAACATGATTATAATTATATTATTTTATATTTTAAATATGATGTGGTGATTATAATTTTTTTGTACAAGTCAAACATATTTATATTTTCTTTATCTATTTGTCGTATTTTTAGTTTCCTTCTATTTAGCGCTTTATTAATTAAAATAAGATTTTTAACAACCTAAATCACAGGAATAAGCCTGATTAGCAGCAAATATTTAATAGTCATAGAAAAATAAGGTAGACTAGGAAAGATAAATTTGTCCTTGCTAATGGTGGCAATGTTATTAGAATGTTATCGGAATGTTATCGCCCCCGTTAGAATCAGAGAGAGTGTTAAATGAGCCTATATTTAGAATACATTAAAGAAATTGAAACTCGTAAAAATGATCTTGGTTTAGCACCAAAGCCAATCGATGGAGCTGACTTACTAGCTGAAATTATCGAACAAATTAAAGATACAGAAAATGAATATCGTGCAGATTCACTTAACTTCTTTATCTACAATACACTGCCAGGAACAACCAGCGCAGCTGCAGTAAAAACTAAATTTTTAAAAGAAATCATCTTAGGTGAATTTGTTGTTGAAGAAATCACTCCAGAGTTTGCTTTTGAATTATTATCTCACATGAAAGGTGGACCATCTGTCGAAGTGCTACTTGACTTAGCACTTTCTGATGGTGAGTCAGTTGCAAAACCTGCAGCTGAAGTATTAAAAACACAAGTATTTTTATACGAAGCGGATACAAGCCGTCTTGAAGAAGCCTATAAAGCAGGTAATGTCATTGCGAAAGAGATTCTTGAAAGCTACGCAAGAGCAGACTTCTTCACTAAACTTCCAGATATCCCAGAAAAAATCGATGTAGTAACTTACATTGCAGCTGAAGGTGATATTTCAACTGATTTATTATCTCCAGGTAATCAAGCTCACTCTCGTTCTGACCGTGAATTACATGGTAAATGTATGATTTCACCTGAAGCACAAGAAGAAATTCAAGCGCTTCAAAAACAATACCCTGGTAAGAAAGTGATGTTAATCGCTGAAAAAGGCACTATGGGTGTTGGTTCTTCACGTATGTCTGGTGTAAATAACGTTGCACTATGGGCAGGTGAGCAAGCAAGTCCATACATTCCATTTGTTAACTTTGCACCAGTTGTTGCTGGTACAAACGGTATTTCACCAATCTTTTTAACAACAGTTGGTGTAACTGGTGGTATTGGTCTTGACCTTAAAAACTGGGTTAAGAAAGTCGATGCCGAAGGTAAAACAGTACTAAATGCAAATGGTGACCCTGTTCTTGAGCAAGTTTACTCTGTAGAAACGGGTACAGTATTAACAATCAACACCAAAGAAAAGAAACTATACAACGGCGACAAAGAGCTAGTTGATGTTTCTTCAGCTTTCAGCCCACAAGCTGTTGAGTTTATGAAAGCCGGTGGTTCTTACGCAATTGTATTTGGTAAAAAACTACAAACATTTGCTTCTGAAACACTGGGTATTGATATCGTCCCTGTTTATGCTTCTTCAAAAGAGATTGCACATGAAGGTCAAGGCTTAACTGCTGTTGAAAAAATATTCAACAAAAATGCGGTTGGTGTTGCTTCTGAAGCAGATTTACACGCAGGTTCAGACGTTCGTGTAAATGTAAACATCGTTGGTTCTCAAGATACAACAGGTTTAATGACGTCTCAAGAGCTAGAGTCAATGGCTGCGACTGTTATTTCTCCAATCGTTGATGGAGCTTACCAGTCAGGTTGTCATACCGCATCAGTTTGGGACAGCAAAGCACAAGCGAATATTCCTAAACTAATGAGCTTTATGAACAAATTCGGTTTAATCACTGCACGTGACCCTGAAGGTGTTTACCCTGCAATGACAGATGTTATTCATAAAGTATTGAATGATATTACTGTTGATGAGTGGGCTATTATTATTGGTGGTGACTCTCATACTCGTATGTCTAAAGGTGTTGCATTCGGTGCCGATTCAGGAACGGTTGCTCTTGCACTTGCAACAGGTGAAGCAAATATGCCAATCCCTGAGTCTGTTAAAGTAACCTTTAAAGGCGAGATGAAAAGTCATATTGACTTCCGTGACGTAGTGCACGCTACACAAGCTCAAATGCTAAAAACCTTTGGTGACAACGTTTTCCAAGGCCGTGTAATCGAAGTACATATTGGTACACTACTAGCTGACCAAGCGTTCACATTTACCGATTGGACTGCTGAAATGAAAGCAAAAGCGTCTATCTGTATCTCAGAAGACGATACATTAATTGGTTCATTAGAAATTGCGAAAAGCCGTATCCAAATCATGATCAACAAAGGTATGGATAACAAAGCTAAAACGCTTCAAGGTTTGATTGATAAAGCTGATGCAAGAATCGCAGATATTAAATCTGGCGAAAAACCAGTTTTACGTCCTGATGATAATGCAAAATACTTTGCTGAATTAGTAGTTGATCTAGACCAAATCGATGCACCAATGATTGCCGATCCAGATGTAAATAACGAAGATGTTTCAAAACGTTATACACATGATGCTATCCGCCCTATTTCGTACTACAACGGCACTAAAAAAGTTGATTTAGGTTTTGTTGGTTCATGTATGGTACATAAAGGTGATATGAAAATTATCTCTCAAATGCTACAAAACATCGAAAAACAAAACGGTACAGTTGAATTTAAAGCACCGCTAGTTGTTGCTCCACCAACATATAACATTGTTGATGAGCTAAAAGCTGAAGGCGACTGGGATGTTCTTAAGAAATACTCTGGTTTTGAGTTTGATGATATTACGCCTAAACAATCAGCACGTACAAAATATGAAAATATGATGTACCTAGAGCGCCCTGGATGTAACCTATGTATGGGTAACCAAGAAAAAGCTGAAAAAGGTGATACTGTATTAGCGACTTCTACTCGTCTATTCCAAGGACGTGTAGTAGAAGATACAGAAGAGAAAAAAGGTGAATCATTACTTGGCTCTACACCAGTCGTTGTTCTATCTACAATACTGGGCCGTACACCGACTTTAGAAGAGTATAAAGCTGCGGTAGAAGGCATTGTATTAACTGATTTCGCTCCGCCATTAGATGCATTAACAATGCCATCTGGCGACGTGCCAATCAAACTAATCTAGTTTCCTATTAAGGGACCTATCTTAGTATAAATTAAGAGGGTTGCTTATTTTAGTCCGGTTAATTCAGGCTAAAATAAGCGCCCTTTTTTTATTCCCCACTCATTAGACGCAAGCGATGGAATATTTACTTCGAGAGTCTTATTGCTTAACCCATTCTTGAAATAACTGTTTTTCTTGCTAAAAACGACCACGCAAAAATAAAGGTCAACAATAGACCTGCTCCTATCCATTAGATTAATGCTTCACTGATATCTGCTGAGCAATATATTAAAATTAAAACTCGATAACATCACTTCCACATCCACCACCTAATTTATAAGCATGATTAACATTGCCACTGATATCACCACAAAAGACGCTTGATAAGAATTTAAGCATAGTACTGAATAATGTGATAAGTGATCTTAGAACACGCTCTACAGAGCTGTAATCAGCAATATTAACTAGGTTTTAATTAATAGATCATTATTAGGTAAGAAAGACAACTAAATACAAGGTGTGCGCTATCAATAAGAGTTATACCAACCTAAGTAAAAATATGATCTAATTGATTTATCTATTGCGATTAAAGCGACTTAAGATGGGGCATATAAAAAAGACAGATTTTAAAGTACTTGCCCGTAAGCAAACTTCATTACAAATAAAAATGCGTTTACTGGCTTTAGCACATTTTCAAGATGTTTATTCACGAACTCAAATTACCCTGTTCCTAAAAATGAGTAGAACTAGCGTTAATAAATGGGTGAGTGACTATCTAAGCGGAGTAGTATGAACATTCGCTTCGGGGCGCTGACTTTAGTCTCCCTGCTTGCATCAAAGTAAAAAACCAAAACAAACTTAATCTAAGTAAAATGCAACAAGGCAAAGAGTGAAGTGCTTTTTTTTATTGACTGCATCTACAAGGGAGGCTAAAAAAAGGAGTCGCAGAGCTTCTCCGCTCATGAGACTAAGCTGGCGCTTAATTCGTCCACCGCCCCAAAGTCAAAACAAGATTCCTGAAAAAAGTCGCAGAGCTTCTCCGCGCATGAGACTAAGCTGACGCTTAATTCGCCCACCGCCCCAGAGTAATATTTCTGGCTGAAGTGATTTTAAGTATTCTAGATTTATAGAGCACTCTTCAAATATTTCGGACGCTTTACTATTCGTATTGACGTTCGCTTCGGGGCGGTGACTTTAGTCTCCCTGCTTGCATCAAAATAAAAAACCAAAATAAACTTCATCTAAGTAAAATGCAACAAGGTAAAGAGCGAAGTGCTTTGTTTTATTAGCTGCATCTACAAGGGAGGCTAAAAAAAGGAGTCGCAGAGCTTCTCCGCTCATGAGACTAAGCTGGCGCTTAATTCGCCCACCGCCCCAAAGTCAAAACAAGATTCCTGAAAAAAGTCGCAGAGCTTCTCCGCGCATGAGACTAAGCTGGCGCTTAATTCGCCCACCGCCCCAGAGTAATATTTATGGCTGAAGTGATTTTAAGTATTCTAGATTTATAGAGCACTCTTCAAATATTTCGGACGCTTTACTAGCCGTATTGACGTTCGCTTTGGGACGGTGACTTTAGTCTCCCTGCTTGCATCAAAGTAAAAAACCAAAACAAACTTCATCTAAGTAAAATGCTACAAGGTAAAGAGCGAAGTGCTTTGTTTTATTAGCTGCATCTACAAGGGAGGCTGAAGCCACCGCCCCAAAGTCAAAGCAAGGTTCTTGAAAGTGAATAGCACTAGCGTTAATAAATGGGTGAGTATCTATCTAAGCGAAGACCTCGAAGGGTGAAAAGTATGTGCTTTAGAAATTGGATGAAACTGACTAGTTAATTTTACAGATTGGTATTCTTACCTTATGACGAAAACGACATAAGAAGTTGTTATCAATAATCAAATAAAACGGTACTTAAATCGACATGCGATGAGATCATATTTTAAGTGAGAGAATATCAAATATTAAGTATAAAAAAAGGCTTGTTAACTGCATGCTAACAAGCCTTAAAATACTTAATTAAGTATTAAATTATTTACGTTTTACCGCTTTTGGATTCGGTAAATCAGTAATTGAACCTTCATAAACTTCTGCAGCTAAACCTACAGATTCATGTAGTGTTGGGTGAGCATGGATAGTTAATGCGATATCTTCTGCATCACAACCCATTTCAATTGCTAGGCCGATTTCACCTAATAATTCACCAGCATTAGTACCCACTACAGAACCACCGATGATACGGTGTGTATCTTTATCAAAGATCAGTTTAGTCATACCATCTGAACAGTCAGATGCGATTGCACGACCAGATGCTGCCCAAGGGAATACTGATTTTTCGTAGTTAAGACCTTGCTCTTTCGCTTCTTTCTCAGTTACACCAACCCAAGCCATCTCTGGCTCTGTGTAAGCAATTGAAGGGATAGTTTTCGGGTCAAAGAAATGTTTCTTACCAGAAATAACTTCAGCAGCAACATGCGCTTCATGCACACCTTTATGCGCAAGCATTGGTTGACCAACAATATCACCGATAGCGTGGATATGCGGTACGTTAGTATGCATTTGCTTATCAACTTCAATGAAACCACGTTCAGTTACTGTGATACCCGCTTTTTCTGCATCAAGTGATAGACCGTTTGGTACACGACCAACTGCTACTAATACTGCATCGTAAGCTTTTGATTCAGCTGGTGCATTTTTACCTTCAAAAGAAACGTAAAGTGCATCTTCTTTAGCATCAACAGCTGTTACTTTTGTTTCTAGCATGATGTTGAATTTGCTTTTCACTTTCTTAGTGTAAACTTGCACGATATCTTTATCAGCTGCAGGTACTAATTGGTCAGCGAACTCTACAACATCAACATCAGAACCTAGAGATTTGTATACTGTACCCATTTCAAGACCGATGATGCCACCGCCTAAGATAAGTAAACGTTTAGGTACTGATTTAAGCTCTAGTGCATCTGTTGAATCCCAAACACGAGGGTCATCATGTGGAATGAATGGTAATTTAACAGGACGAGAACCCGCAGCAATAATTGCGTTATCAAAAGTAACAGTCGTTACTTCACCTTCGCTACTAGTTGCTTCAATGGTATTAGCACCAGTAAAACGGCCAAAACCATTTACTGTTGTTACTTTACGCATTTTAGCCATGCCTTTAAGGCCACCAGTTAGTTGTGATACTACTTTTTCTTTCCAGATACGGATTTTATCGATATCTGTTGATGGCTCACCAAATAATACACCGTGCTCAGATAATGCTTTTGCTTCTTCGATTACTTTAGAAACATGTAAAAGAGCTTTAGAAGGGATACAACCTACATTTAAACAAACACCACCAAGTGTGTCGTATTTTTCGATTAATACAGTTTCTAAACCTAAGTCTGCTGCACGGAATGCGGCAGAATATCCAGCTGGTCCAGAACCTAATACAACAACCTGCGCTTTAATTTCTTTACTCATGACGACCTCTATAAAAAAGAACACTCGAATTAGAATTCTAGTCTATTCAAATGTTAATAGAATGTAAATGATAGGTCGGCGTAACTGCCGACCTAGTTAACAAAGATTATAAGATTAACGTACGTAAATCAGATAAGTGCTTGTTAACAGCAGTGATAAAGCGAGCACCATCAGCGCCATCGATTACACGGTGGTCGTAAGAAAGTGCAAGAGGAACCATCATACGAGGTTCAAACTCTTTACCATTCCATTGTGGTTTAACCGCTGATTTAGATACACCTAAAATAGCTACTTCAGGCGCATTAACGATTGGTGTAAATTGTGTACCACCGATACCACCAAGGCTAGAGATAGTCATGCTACCACCTTGCATATCTTTCGCAGTTAATTTACCAGCACGCGCTTTCTTAGAAATTTCAGCGATATCACGACAAATTTCAAAGATACCTTTGTTTAATACATCTTTAACTACTGGTACAACTAGACCGTTTGGCGTGTCTACTGCGATACCAATGTTGAAGTATTTCTTCAAGATCAAGCTTTGACCATCTTCAGAAAGTGAAGAGTTAAAGTTAGGGTATTGTTGTAATGCTTTTGCTACCGCTTTCATCATGAATACTAACGGGCTAATTTTAACACCTAGGTCTTGCTTAAGTGCGATTGCATTTTGCTCTTTACGGAACTCTTCTAGCTCAGTGATATCTGCTTCGTCAAACTGTGTAACGTGTGGGATAGTAACCCAGTTACGGTGTAAAGCAGGACCAGAGATTTTTTGGATGCGAGAAAGTTCTTTCACTTCCACTTCACCAAATTTAGCAAAATCAACTTTTGGTGCAGCAGCAACAGCTAGACCACCAGCGCCACCAGATTTAGCAGCTTGTAGCTGTGCTTTAACGTATTTTTGTACGTCTTCTTTAGTTGTACGACCTTTAGGTCCTGTAGAAGCAATAACGTTTAAGTCTAAATCAAATTCACGTGCAATACGGCGAACAGATGGAGATGCTTTAACATCTTTGTTCACAGCAACTTCTGCTTTAGCTGGTGCAGCTTTAGGAGCAGCAGGTGCTGGCGCAGCCGCTTTAGGTGCTTCTGCAGGTGCAGCTGGTGCCGCAGCAGGCGCTTCGCCTTCAGCTTCAACAAGTAAGATTAAAGAACCTTCAGAAACTTTATCGCCCGTTGCGATTTTAATCTCTTTAACAACACCACCGAATGGTGCAGGAACGTCCATTGATGCTTTATCACCTTCAACAGTGATCACATCTTGGTCTTCTTCAATTTTGTCGCCAACAGCAACAAGAATATCAGTTACTTCAACTTCATCACCACCGATATCAGGAACACATAGTTCTTTAACAGCAGTTGCAGCAGCTGGTGCTGGAGCTTCTTCTTTTGCTGGAGCAGGAGCTTCAGACTCAGCAGCCGGCGCTTCTGCAGCAGCAGAACCAGCTACTTCAACGATCAATACTAGGTTACCTTCAGAAACGCTGTCACCAACGTTTACTTTAATCTCTTTTACCACACCTGCAACTGATGAAGGTACGTCCATTGACGCTTTGTCACCTTCAATCGTTAATACATCTTGGTCTTCTTCGATAGTGTCGCCAACAGCAACTAAGATATCAGTAATATCAGCCGCATCAGCACCAATATCAGGTAGTAAAAATTCTTTTAATTCAGACATAATAATTTTCCTAATCAATAAAAGTCGGTGTTAATAGCCATTAACACCGAGACTGATTTATGCAAATAATGGGTTGATTTTGTTTACATCAATATCAAACTTAGCAATAGCTTCCGTTACTACTTTCGTTTCAATTTCACCACGTTTTGCTAGTTCGCTTAATGCAGCAACAACAACGTAATTAGCATTCACTTCAAAGTGACGACGTAAGTTGTCACGGCTATCGCTTCGACCAAAACCGTCAGTACCTAGTACTTTATAAGTATCAGCAGGAATAAATGCGCGTACTTGCTCAGCATAGTTTTTCATGTAATCCGTAGCAGCAATAGTAGGTTCATCACCTAATACAGATGTAATGTAAGGTACTTTTTGCTCTGCTTCAGGGTTTAACATGTTGTAACGCTCAACGTCTTGACCATCACGTGTTAGTTCGTTAAATGAAGTTACTGAGAAGATATCAGAAGCAACACCGTATTCTTCACTTAGAATCGCAGCAGCTGCACGTACTTCATTCATAATAGTACCAGAGCTTAGTAGTTGTACTTTGCTCTTACCTGGTAATGAATCAAACTTGTAAATACCTTTACGAATACCTTCTTCAGCACCTTCAGGCATTGCAGGCATTGCATAGTTTTCATTCATTACTGTTAGGTAATAGAATACGTTTTCTTGTTTCTCACCGTACATACGCTCAATACCGTCTTGGACGATAACCGCTAGCTCGTAAGCAAACGTTGGGTCGTATGAAACACAGTTAGGGATAGTATTCGCTTGAATATGACTGTGGCCATCTTCATGCTGTAGACCTTCACCATTTAGCGTAGTACGACCAGCAGTAGCACCTAATAGGAAACCACGTGCTTGTTGGTCACCTGCCATCCAAGCCATATCACCAATACGTTGGAAACCAAACATAGAGTAGTAGATGTAGAATGGAATCATTGGTAAGTCATTAGTACTGTATGACGTTGCCGCAGCAACCCAAGAAGACATAGAACCAAGTTCATTGATACCTTCTTGTAATACTTGACCAGAAGTCGCTTCTTTGTAGTAAGACACTACGCCGCGGTCTTCAGGTGTGTATTCTTGACCATGTGGATTGTAGATACCCACTTGACGGAACAGACCTTCCATACCAAATGTACGTGCTTCATCGGCAATGATTGGTACGATGTTTTTACCGATACCTTTATCTTTCAACAATACATTTAGGATACGTACGTAAGCCATTGTTGTTGAAATTTCACGCTTCTGCTCGCCTAAAAGTGCAGAGAATTTATCTAATTCTGGCACAGCTAGTTTTTCAGTAAACTTAGGTAGACGCTTAGGTGTGTAACCCATTAATGCTTCACGTTTACCGTGCAGGTATTTGTACTCTTCAGAACCTTCTTCAAGCGTTAGGTAAGGAAGTGTCGCTGCTTTCTCATCAGAGATTAAGTCTTGTAGACCTAAACGATCACGTAAGCTTTGAATATGGTCTTCAGTCATTTTCTTAACACCGTGGGCAATATTTTTACCCTCAGCGGCAGCACCCATACCGTAACCTTTAACTGTTTTAGCTAAGATTACTGTTGGTTTACCTGCAGTATCTTCTGCATTTTTAAAGGCTGCGTAAAGTTTAGATGAATCATGGCCACCACGTTTCAGGGCAAAGATCTCTTCATCTGTCATGTCAGCTACTAGTGCAGCTGTTTCAGGGTATTTACCAAAGAAATGTTCACGAACGTAAGCACCGTCTTTAGATTTAAATGTTTGGTAATCACCATCAACGGTTTCTTCCATTAATTGTAATAATTTACCAGACGTGTCTTTAGCGATTAATGCATCCCAGTTACCGCCCCAGATTACTTTAACAACATTCCAACCAGCACCTGTAAATAGGCCTTCTAGCTCTTGAATGATGCTACCGTTACCCATTACAGGGCCATCTAGACGCTGTAAGTTACAGTTAATTAAGAAACATAAGTTATCTAGTTTTTCACGTGAAGCGAATGACAATGAACCACGTGATTCCGGCTCATCCATTTCACCATCACCTAGGAAAGCGTAAACACGTTGTGCAGAAGTTGGTTTTAAACCACGACCGTCAAGGTATTTAAGGAAACGTGCTTGATAGATTGCAGCGATTGGACCAAGACCCATAGATACTGTTGGGAACTGCCAGAATTCAGGCAATAATTTCGGGTGTGGGTAAGAAGGTAGACCTTTACCATCAACTTCTTGACGGAAGTTGTCTAGCTGCTCTTCAGTTAAGCGACCTTCAAGGAAAGCACGTGCGTAAATACCAGGAGAAATATGGCCTTGGTAATAAACTAAATCACCGCCATCAGTTTCATTTGGAGCACGGAAGAAGTGGTTAAAACATACTTCGTAAAACGCAGCCGCTGACTGGTAAGAAGCCATGTGACCACCAAGATCTAAATCTTTCTTAGAAGCACGCATTACAATCATGATCGCATTCCAACGAATGATTGAACGAATACGTTGCTCTATTTTAAGGTCACCAGGGTAAGCTGGTTGCTCAGAGGCAGCAATAGTATTTATGTAGTTAGTGTTGATACCTGTTGGTAAATTAACACCTTCAACACGTGCTTTTTCTATTACTTGCTCAAGGATAAACTGAGCACGTTCTGAGCCCTCATCTTCAAGAATGGTTGTTAATGCTTCAAGCCATTCAGAAGTTTCTTGCGCATCAATATCTTTTAAGATGTCAGTCATGACACTTTCCTTCTATATCACTAGGTAATCTTAGCTATAAAGCCAAGCGTTTTTAAATAATTATTTACATTAACCACTACCTGCTTCACAGCACGATTTAATGCCATTTCGGCAATAAGTAATCCAAATAGTTATAACTTTAGGTATTTTTTTACAACAATAGTTGCACCTGTCATACCATGAAACAGTATTTTGCTTTAAAAACCGCCCAACTCTCGTTTAAAGGCGCTTTCTTCACGCAGCATAACTAAGCGTGTTTCTTCAATGTAATTCAAATGTTGATCAGACGCTGCTTTCGCTTTCATCGGTTGCTTTGATAAAATAGCATCAACTAGCTGTAAACGATGTCGATGTATTTGTTTGGCCACTTCTGGATAATGATACAGTTGCTCTACATTATCAGAAATGTTTTTTTGCAATAAAGGGTTTATCCCTCTTGCTAGGTGCAAAAACACAACATTATGAGAAGCTTCAATAACAGCTAAGTAAAACTGTACAACAGATTTTATTTCCAGCTCAATGTTACCAGTGCTATGTGCTTTATCAATGGCATTGAAACTTGTTTTTATTTTTTTGAAGTCTTCAGAGGTACCACGTAAAGCTGCATAATAAGCAGAAAACCCCTCAATAGCATGACGAAATTCTAATAAGTCATATTGAGATTCTGGGTGAGAATTGAGTAATTCAAAAAGAGGATCTGTTAATTTTTCTCTCAAACCTTCTTTTACATAAGTTCCACCACCTTGACGACGAGTTAGCAGTCCTTTTGATTCCAAGCGTTGAATTGCTTCACGCAAAGAAGGTCGAGAAACATCAAATTGCTTTGCTAGCTCACGCTCAGGCAATAACTTCTCACCTAACTCTAAACTTCCTTCTAAAATCATGCTTTCAATCTGTGATTCAATCACATCTGCAAGTTTAGGTTGTTTAATTTTTGCGTAAGTCATAACAGCCTTAAATTAATCAATCGTAACAAAGCTATGTTACGAAGAAAAAACAATCGAATGTAAAATGGTATTACCAATTATAATTTGGATAGAGAAATTAACAAAATTAAGAATTTATGTCTAGATATTTATAGTTGAATTGAAATATCAGCCTGTTTTCATCACAAAATAGCAACAAAAAGACATTAAAAATAAATAAATATCAAGAAAAAGACAATAAAAGAGGATGAGAAAGAATTATTAATAAGATTTAATTAGTATGATTTATTAACCATTAATCAAGATATTGTAGGAGAAATATAAATAATCAGGCATTTATCACCTATCATTACCACTATACAGGTATTTTATTAGCGTAATTAGCTTCAAAACCTACAACCATATAACTGCCGAAGTCACCAAGGTAAGACTGAAAGGTTATCAACTAGTTATCTCAATTAAAGGCATAGCATTAAAAGTTAAAAGCTAATATTTAAAGCCAATAAAAATGGTGACACTAGGTCACCATTAACTAATAAAAAAAATTAAGCTAGTATGCTCACTCTCTATTTAATCAGTTAATAAAAGGGGCTGATGGTTTGTTTAACATCCAACAAGCGTCAATATCAACCTTATCAGAACAACTTAATCGTGTTGCGGTTGCTGGTGTAAAGATACGTGCAGACATTACAGCAGAACCATTATTAATATATAGCTCTAGAGAAGAGTTATCTGAAAGTATATGCACCTGTACAGTTGAAGTATCAGAAAGAGGCAGCTCTCTTACCGTATCACCTTCACGAATTAAGGTATTGCTTCTGTCTAAATACAATACTTTAGACTCTTCATCTAAACGTAACTCACAATAGCCTTCCTCTGATTGATGCAGCTTCAATGAACTTCCCCATTGCATCGTTACTTTTAATTCAAAAGCTTTGCTGTGTAAGTCAAAGTTCCGTGGACTAGCAGGAATCTCCACGACTTCGCCACGTAATCCTTGTAACTCTTTGATCGGTTGTTGGATTAACTGTCCATTTTCATAAGATAATTGGCGTAATGCTGTCAATTGGTGAACCCAACCATTGTCGGAACTTGGATGATTGATTTCATCCGGCAACCCCATCCAAGCGGACATAATGCGTCTGCCATCAATGGTTTGTAGTGACTGAGGAGCGTAAAAATCAAATCCATGATCTAATACTTGTGGTGCTGATAACTTAATACTGCCTCGCTCATCTAGTGTCGCCTTTAAAATACGATTATGGTGAGGCACTGTATGGCTTTTAGCATCAGCTTCAATACCTTGCGGACAAATAACAACAAAATCCTGATCATTTAATGTGAAAAAGTCAGGACACTCCCACATATATCCATAATCACCTAATTCATCGCCACACAACTCGATAAAGGTCCATTGTTTAAGGTCCTGTGATTCATAAATCGCAAGTCGCCCAATTTCATCCTCTCGCTGAGCACCTAATAACATTAACCAACGATCTTGATGTCGAATAATTTTAGGATCTCGACAATGGGGAGTAACACCAGGAGGTAGTGTATCAATGACAGGCCCTTGCTTAGTGAAGTGAACGGCATCCGTTGATGTAGCTAAACATTGAGTAGTATGTCTATCTCGCTGCTCTTCGGTACGGACATTACCGGTGTAAAACAACATTAATTCATCACCATTACTAAGAGCATGACCAGAAAACACACCGTGACTATCAAAATAATCAGATGGTGTCAGCGGCAAAGACTGCCACTGCCAATTAATTAAATCTTTGCTGGTTAAATGCGCCCAGTACTTATCTTTATGGACACAAGCAAAAGGATAAATTTGATAAAATAAATGATATTGACCTTGATGATAGATAAATCCATTAGGATCATTTAATAACCCTTGAGGTGGCGAAATATGCCAACTTGGGCGGTGAGGACAAATCGCAGGTTGAATAAATGCTTGAGCTTGCTTTACTTGCTTTTCAGCAATTAATTTCCCAACCTTTAATAATTGCGCTTTAAGTGACAATACAGCGGGTTCACCTGAATGACTGTTGTTAATGTCACTTCCCTGGTTATCACAGTCGACTGTTGCTTTAGGATAAGTGACTTGCTTTAAAACTGCGTGGTAGTCGCCCTGTGCAGAGAATGTTAACGGCAAAAGAGAAGTATCCTGTACTTCAATAATAATACGAGTATCAGGACTTAAAATGCGAGTCACATTGCCAATACCACCACACTCTTCAATCATTTCTAATAACAACATATGCAACTCACCTTTAGACCGTAAAAATTATATTTCCCATTCAGTTCATTAAAAGAACTCAACACAAAACTCAAATACTAGGTTCAATCAAATCGTTATTAAGCGCAGAATGATTGGTTAATTTAATAATAAACTTCGATTACGGGAACGTTTGCAGAAAAGGTAGCTAAAAATCATCTATTTTGCAAGGAGCAAACATAAGTAGTGTAAACCCTTCGATCAATGTCTCATTTTTTTAGAGTGCAGTCTCGTTACGATTAGAAATAAAGAAAAGGAAACAATCTATTTAAACTGGAAATAATAATAAGGTAATAAAATTCATTACAAGTCATATTATTAAGGCTATCAGCAATGTGCGTACAAGCCCTTATAAGGAGTTTTATATCAACAACTTCCGCGCTCAATGGCATCAAAGCTAAGTACTAACTTACTCACCTCTGCGTTTTTATTTTCAATCAAATCAAGCAGCATTAATGCCGACTTTTTACCTGACAAAGTAAATGCATAGTTGAACGTCGATAAGCTTGGAGTACAGACCTGCCCTAACTCATCATTACCAACCCCTAACACCTTGATATCTTTACCGGGCACTTTATTTATTTCAGTGATCGCCCTCATCGCGCCGATCGCAATTCTATCGGTTGCACAAAATAAAGCGTCTAATTGTGGCCACTCCATCAATAATTTCTTTGTTTGCTGGTAACCCGATTCGATGGTGAATTCTCCGTGACTATGAAAGAGAGGTGCGACTTGCTTGGCATGCTGCAAAGCTTGTACTAACCCTTGGTAACGCGCCCCATCTACTGCGGCATCCTGACTGTGTACACCAATAAAACCTATATTCTTTGCCCCTGCTTCTATCAACCTCATTCCGGCGCTAAATCCAACTCTGATATCATCATGAATAATACTAGGGATATTAAACAATGACCCATCTTGGCCTATTAGCACGATTGGGACGGTTGAATGATTGATAGCTTCGATTAAGGGCGTATCTAAATGTGTAGCAAAGAGTAATATGCCTTCAACACGGCGCTGATTAAAGCGCATTATATACTCAATTTCTTTTTCGTTATTTTGTAATGTATTAGCGAGTAGTAAGTGCTTTCCTGCTTGTTCAAATATGTCTGCCATACCTTCCAAGCCAAGTGAGACGGCGTTTGAAGATATTCTCGGAGCAATCACGCCAATTAAATTGGTTTTTTGAGACTTTAAATCCCGTGCAACTTGGTTAGCCATATAACCACATTCTACAATCGCTTTTTGCACTTTTTCTTTGGTGCTCGCTTTCACGCCATACTCGTTATTAATCACGCGAGATACCGTCGACTTTGAAACACCAGCTAATTTTGCGACTGTATGTAGTCCAGACATATTATTTCCATTAATTTAAATTACTTACCATGAATAATAGCAAAAGCCCTCAAAACCAACAAACTTAAGGTATTTACAACAACTTATATCGATAAAAAGTTATAGATCACATTTATTTAATACAAGCCTTGAAAAAGAATCAATTTAAGCCAAATATTCGCTTATTGCAAACGTTCCCATTTTAAATAAAAAAACAATCTACAAATGATACCAAGGAGTAAGTTATGAATTATCCAGAAATCGCATCTCAACTTATAGAGATGCTCGGAGGAAAAAGCAATATTAAAGCATTAGCCCATTGTGCTACTCGCTTACGCCTTGCCGTTGCTGATGAATCATTAATTGATGAATCAGGTATTGAGTCGCTTGATGGTGTAAAAGGACAATTTAAAGTAGCAGGACAATATCAAGTGATCTTTGGTTCAGGCATCGTGAATCAAGTTTATGCTCAAATGGCAAAGATTACAGGCTTAGGAGAGATGAGCACAAAAGATGTCGCTTCAACTGGCGCTCAAAATCAAAATATCATCCAACGAGCAGTAAAAGGTTTATCGGATATCTTTGTACCTATCATTCCAGCGATTGTTGCCGGTGGTTTGTTAATGGGTATCTTCAACGTCTTAGTTGCACCCGGTTTATTTATTGAAGGAAAGTCGTTAGTGGATGCTTATCCAAATATCACTGACCTTGCGGCACTTATTAATACATTTGCCAACGCTCCTTTTGTGTTTCTGCCTATATTAATTGCATTCTCTGCGAGTAAACAATTTGGCGGGAACCCATTCTTAGGTGCTGCATTAGGTATGTTAATGGTGCATCCAGATCTGCTAAACGGCTGGGGCTTTGGTGGTGCAGCGGTTACAGGTGATATCCCTGTTTGGAATATCCTTGGCTTTGAAATTGAAAAAGTAGGTTATCAAGGCTCTGTATTACCTGTGTTAGTAGCAACTTATATATTAGCTAAAGTTGAGAATGGATTACGTAAATTTATTCCATCAGTATTAGATAACCTACTCACACCACTCCTTGCTATTTTTATCACAGGGATATTAACATTTACTGTAGTAGGACCTTTCACACGTGACATCGGCTTTTTATTAGGTGATGGATTAAATTGGTTATATGACTCTGCTGGTTTCATTGGCGGTGCTGTATTTGGTTTTATCTACGCACCTTTTGTTATTACTGGAATGCATCACAGCTTCATTGCGATTGAAATACAATTGTTAGCGGATATGGCAGTTACAGGCGGTTCATTCATTTTCCCAATTGCGGCAATGGCTAACATTGCTCAAGGTGGCGCAGCGCTATCAGTGGGTTTCTTTACTAAAGAAACTAAACTTAAAGGGATTGCTATCCCATCAGGGGTCACTTCATTATTAGGTATCACAGAGCCAGCTATGTTCGGTGTTAATTTAAAACTACGTTACCCTTTCATCGCAGCAATCTGTGGCGCCGCAATAGCAAGTGCCTTCATTACTCTATTTAATGTCAAAGCAAGTGCTCTTGGTGCTGCAGGTCTACCTGGGATTATCTCAATTCGTACAGGTGATGTAACCCCTTACATTATAGGTATGGCGATTTCATTTACCGTTGCATTTATATTAACGGCAATATTAGGTAATCGTGCTAAAGCAAAACAAGCAAAAGCGGCTAATGCTTAATAATTATAAACACAGTCAATAAGCGAATCACAAACCAGTATTAAGATTGATACTGGTTTTATACAAATTAAAGAAATGAGGTTGTTATGAATAAAGTTTGGGTTAGCGGTGATGCCGTTGTAGATCTAATCCCAAATAGCACGACTAGCTATTTAAAATGTCCTGGTGGTGCACCAGCCAATGTTGCTGTTGCAGTCTCTCGTTTAGGTGGTAATAGTGCATTTTTTGGACGAGCAGGTGACGATCCATTTGGTCGATTCATGGAAAGTACTTTAGATAAAGAAGGTGTCGATACGGGCTTTATGTTACTTGACCCAGCACAACGTACTTCCACTGTCGTTGTCGATTTAGATAGTAGCGGTGAACGTAGTTTTACTTTTATGGTAAAGCCGAGTGCGGACCAGTTTTTACAAGCAACTGATATCCCTGAATTTAAACAAGGCCAATGGTTGCATATCTGCTCAATTGCTTTAGCCAATGAACCGAGTCGTAGCAGTACTTTTTTAGCCATGGAAAAAATCAAAGAAGCTGGTGGATTCATTAGCTTCGACCCTAACCTACGCAATGAGGTTTGGATAAATCAAGACGATATAAAGCCAGTTGTGCTAAAAGCAATCGCGCTTGCTGATGTAGTAAAATTTTCTGATGACGAATTATTATTTTTAACTGAAACAGCCTCATTAACAGCTGGATTAGAAAAAATAAAGTCATATCAAAATCCCCTTGTGTTAGTGACTCAAGGCGCAAAAGGCGCGCTAGTGATCCATAATGATAACCAGCAGCAATTGGCTGGAAAAGCTATCCAACCAATCGATACGACTGGTGCCGGTGATGCTTTTGTCGGAGGCTTAATCACCTACTTAGCGCAAAGTGAGTGTTGGAATAGCGCAGCTGAGATTACTCAAGCGGTAACATGGGCGAATGCTTGTGGTGCTTTAGCAACAACACAAAAAGGGGCTATGACCGCACTACCATCACTTAAACAACTACAACAATACTTATCTGGCGAATAAAACTAAGACGAGTAAACAAATACGCTGCCTAAAAAGCACCTTTAGTCTTATCGATTGAGACTCATTTAATTCAATAGGTGTCTAGCTAGGCAGCACAAAATAGAGGTAAGTAAGGAGCCGTGACAGTAACGAGCACCTGTATTCTCAGAGGGAAACCAAGCTTACATTTATTTTAACCAAGATAAGTTAAAACAACCTTTTAGGTGAAGTAATACCACTCAATAATAATGTTAAATCTTTACGCAATGAGTTTAAAAAAAAGTGACCAATCAAACTCACTACCAGGATCGGTTTTACGGCCCGGCGCAATATCACTATGAGCAACAATTCGCTTATTAGTAATTAATGGATAACGTTGCTGAATTTGCTCAGTAACTTTCGCTAAAGCCTGATATTGTCGTTCTGTATAGGCGCTATGATCTGTCCCTTCTAACTCAATACCGATTGAATAGTCATTACACGCTTCAACACCTTCAAAAGACGAAACACCCGCATGCCATGCACGCTTATCAAAGGGCACATATTGCTCAATACTGCCATCACGACGAATCACACAGTGAGCAGATACCTCTAAGCCTTCTAAATCAGCAAAGCTAGGATCAGCAGAACAATCAAGACACCCTGTAAATAAGTCTTTTACATAGGGGGTAGCAAACTGCCCTTCCGGTAAGCTAATGCAATGAATCACTAGTAAGCTAACCTCAGTGCCCTGCGGTCTTAAATTATAAAAAGGACTTTCAATAAAGAGAGCATCTTGTAACACGCCGTTTTGTTTAATCACTTTCACCCCTTAAAATTTAGTTATAAAAAAGGTGGCAAATAAGCCACCTTTTTTCAAACGCTTTATAAAATAGCGTTAACAATTATAGGCTATTCCCATTCAGTAGTGGCATATATTTTATCTACTTTATTATCAACAACTGACATTGTCCAAATAGTACATGTACAACCACTATATAACACACTAAACATATTTCACGCCTTAATTTGTCAGCAATTACTTCTAACTTAGCGAGACGTTTTCTTCCAACTTACTTGAAGGATTAATATT
Source organism: Psychromonas aquatilis (assembly GCF_038155185.1). NCBI lineage: Bacteria > Pseudomonadati > Pseudomonadota > Gammaproteobacteria > Alteromonadales > Psychromonadaceae > Psychromonas > Psychromonas aquatilis. The sequence goes on along the minus strand of NZ_JBAKAZ010000002.1, from coordinate 95,021 downwards.
AACCATAAAGGTTACAGCTTTTGTCATAATATCTGAGTGAGGAATTATTTCGTAACCATCTAAATACTTTGAATTCCTCCATCAATACTGTACCCAAACAACTGAAGGTACGTATATTAAGTACTTACGCTGTGGTATCTTATAATTCATATATTTAATTGGATATCACATGAAAACATTAAGATTATTTGTCGTACTAATATCAACTGTAATTGCAACAAATGTAATGGCAGGCGTACTGCTTAGCAGTTGGTGGGGAACAGGAACAGATTCCACTACACTTTATTGTAAGTATAGTGATGGTTCGGTTGTTAAAATGGAGCTCGCGAATGGAAATTGTCCCTTAGACAATGACTAAATTTTTGTTGATAGCGACTTCGCATCATAATGTAAAGTATTCAGCCCTTATTTAGGATCCTATATCTAATGATTCACTCGATGATAGCAGAAACATAAGGTCTCTAAGGACTGCCGTTGAGCGATCTTTTATCTGCAGGGTGACTTTGATATCGAAGGGATACCTATACCTACTAAAGGTTGGGGACAACAAACGCCAGAAAACACTTCCGACCTAAAGCTGAACAAATCCTCGATCAATTAACGCTACTTCAATATGGAGTCAGAGTAAGCGGCACTGACTCTTATAGTTAAAACCCAAATACACTTTTGCCCATTCCTTCTCAGCAAGAAAATTTACTTACAATCTGTAATTGTACGTTTTCCTTACTTGTAGTTATCCGAGAGAGTATCAGAGTAAGCTTTTGAAAAATTATGCGTCATTTTGCAATCTAACGTTGATACCTCTTATTAATTAATTTATTGATTATAAATTGAAATTATTTTAAAAAGATTGCATTATAGGAGTATATAAATCGACGATAAATAGTATAGCAAAGAGACAACATGAGTATAGCTACTTGTTCGACTGGGTAATACTCTTCTGATCGACTTCTCTGAACAAAATGGAAAATGTGTTATTGGATACCGTTCAGTTGTAAATCGTCCTACAAGCACACTAAAAATTAAAATATAATAAATAAAGTGTAGTAAAAAATGCAAATTATCCCTCATAAGTTAATATAAAACAATAATTTGAAAGGGTTGCTTTAAAAAATATATTTCAGGTTATTTTTATAAGTTAAATATTGGCATTGGCAAAGAAAAGCCTGAGCTCTACCTTAAAATTATTAACCAGCTGGATGTTCGCCCTCATCAATGATCATAATTGATGGTACTTATGACAAAGATCTCGAGCCTACAATTACAGTAGAAATTAAAGCTATTTGGTTTAATCCTAAAGCTTCAGATATTAAAATTGATAATAAAGCAAATAAATCAGTTACTTGCCTGAACTTTGCATATAACTACATATTTAAAGAATACATAGCGTTTTTGGTTTAAGGTTTTGTGTGCTTTATTGATTAATCAAAAAGCCCCCTTTAATGTGGCGTTATACAGTGCGTAACATGATCGCTTTTGATTCGGAGCTAACATAACTAAATAACCATTGCGGTTCAAAACATAAATTTAAGGATGACTAAGCCAGTATTTTGGCCGACTCACTATGAAAAAAATGAACGATGATGATTTCCAAGAACTCTCGCCCAATCCTAAAAAAGGATTGTATAACTCAGAGCATGTGAGCGCAGGAATTCCTATTCCAAAAACACAGCGTGTGCAGCTATTTAGTCCAGACGAGTGGGAGGAGTTTACTGAGGAGTGGGCTTCATCACTTGAAAATTCGTATCATTGTGTAAAGCGATTTGCGGGCGCAGGCGACAAAGGACTCGACGTCGTAGGCTTTATAAAATCTAACCAGTTTAATGATGGTTGGGACAACTACCAGTGTAAGTTTTACGATAAGCCTTTAACTCCTTCCAATGTTTGGGTCGAATTTGGTAAAATAATTTATTTTACGAAATTTGGTTCATACACGACACCACGAAAGTACTACTTTGTTGCTCCAAAACAAATCGGAACTAGACTTGGTAAACTTCTCAGTAATGCTTCTAAATTAAAAAAAGAATTAAAAGATAACTGGGAAAAATATTGTCAGAATAGCATTACATCTACAGCCAAGATAAAACTTGAAGGTGATCTTCTCACTCATTTAGAGAGTTTTGATTTTACGATATTCGACTCCGTGTCGCTTGTGCAAATGATTAAACAACATGTAAATACACCTTTTCATACAGTGAGGTTTGGTGGAGGGCTTGGTATCCGTCCTGAGCCTGAAATACCGCCAGAAAATACGGTATCGATGGAACAACGCTACGTGAGGCAGTTACTAAATGTATATGCGCAGTCCATTGGCAATGATCAGCAATCACCAGATCTATCCATATTGGACAAAGATGACAATATAAGAAACAATTTTCTTAGGCAACGTGAGCGCTTTTATCATGCAGAGTCATTGCGAAGCTTTTCCCGTGACACTTTGCCGTTAGGTGTCTTCGAGGCTCTTCAAGATGATATCTTCGATGGAGTGGTGGATACGTGTGAAGCATCGCATTCCTGTGATATGGACCGTTTAAATAAAACAATGAGTCAGGCCGCTAATGTTACCGCTGATGCGAGCCCGCTTTCTAGTGTCACCAGACCAAGGGATAAACAAGGAATGTGCCATCAACTTGTGAATGACAACCGGCTGAATTGGAGTGAGAACGATGAGTGAAGCATGTAGACCAGATGTCACAGTATTTAACAGCGCTCTCGAGACAGGTATTCGCTCACTAGTAATCCTTGTAGCAAATTTTCCATCTGCAATGGATTTACAGCGCCTGGTAGATTTTGACTATCTAGTTGTTCATTCAGGCGATCTTGAGGGTCCCGAAAGCCTTCACCCCCCACTTCCTTTAAGGGAAGGCGAACTTCTTGTTAGGCGTAATATTATTGAATCAGGAATTCTACTAATGATGAGCCGAGGGCTTGTCACCAGAATAGCTAACGCGGAAGGAATTTTTTATCAGGCAAGTGATTATGCCAAGCCATTCGTTGATTCGTTGACTACTCCTTACATGCGTTCATTAATAGATAGAGCAAATTGGGTTAGGGATACTGTCGGGAATATGGACACTACCGATCTTCACAATTTGATTAATGGCTTCTTTAACAAGTGGACTACTCAATTTCATCCATTAGGTGGAAGCAACAAAAATGAATAAAACAATTAAAATAAGAAACATAAGCTTTTTGGGCACTAGAGTTCCCCCTGCTTTAATTCAATTCGATCAAAGCTTAAGCGTTGTATGTGGTGCATCCGATACAGGAAAGTCCTTCCTTGTTGAAGCTATTGACTTTCTTGTTGGAGGAAAAGAACTGCGAGAAATTCCTGAACTTGATGGCTATGATAAAGTACGAATAACTATCGAATCATCAGAAAAAGGAATCTGGACGTTTGAACGCAGTACTCAAGGTGGTAACTACCGAATATTTGAGGGGGATATTGGAACCTCGACTAATGTAAATGAAAGCGGCACGATTAAGATGAAACATGCAGCAGGTAAGGAAGATAATATTTCCGGCTGGCTTCTTAGTGCTATTGATTTACTGAATAAATGTGTGCGAAAAAATGCAAATGGAGATTGTAGATCTCTTAGTTTTCGCGATATGGCTCGGCTCATAATTGTTAATGAGCACGAAATAATTCGTCAGAACTCCCCTTTCTTAACAGGTCAATTTATTTCTAAAACCGCCGAAAAATCCACCTTAAAACTAATGCTTACGGACGTAGATGATAACTCGATAGTACCAGCGAACACTATGAAAAAATCGAAGTCCAACGATCAGGTAAAAGCAGAGTTTCTTGATCAATGGATTACTGATATAGGGAGTGAGATAACCAAGTTTGGGTTTGGGCGTGAGGAGCTGGAGGAGCAACTCCACAAGCTAGAAAAATCGATTTCCTTAAGTAAAGAAAAGCTCAAACTGATTCAATTTCAACTAAATGAGTTAATGATTCAGAGACGAGAAATGGTGAGAGATCGTGAGACGATCAGGGATCGCAAAGATGATATAGCGGATATGTTAGTGCGCTTCAATTTACTAAAGACACAATATGAAACAGATTTACATCGATTAATGGCAATTGAAGAATCTGGCTCCCTTTTTGTACACCAAGATCGAGCACCTTGCTCGCTTTGTGGTGCTCCACCTGAAACGCAACACAATACCGAAAAATGTGATGGCGACGTTGAATCAATAGTTATTGCGGCAGCAGCTGAAATGGAAAAGATCAAGATATTGGCAAGCGATCTAAATTCTACAGTTACGGCGTTACATGAGGAATCCGCATGGTTATCTAAAGACCTAATTGAGGTCGAAAGACGATTTGACAAAGTTGATATTGATATTAAGAGCGCCATAGCTCCTGAGCTATCAGACACACAAACTAGTTATTCTGACTTTGTTGATGCACGCAGTAAAGTTATTTCACACCTCTCTGTTTTTACAAGATTAGATAAGCTTCTAGTACAAAAAAATGAATTATTTGGTGACATAGAGGAAACAAAACCCGACGATCATACGATTGCGACTAAACTATCGACTCAGGCTCTACATGACTTTTCAAAAATAGTAGAGCGAATACTTGAGGCTTGGGACTTTCCAGATAAAGGCAGTGTACATTTTGATGAAGAGGCAATGGACTTTATTATTAACGGCAAGCTCCGCGGCAATAGGGGGAAAGGACTTAGAGCGATAACTCACGCTGCTGCCACTTTAGGCTTGCTTGAATATTGTAAAGAAAACTCGTTACCACATCCTGGTTTTGTTGTACTTGATTCACCATTACTGGCGTATTATAAGCCTGAAGGCGAAGACGATAGCCTTCAAGGGACAAGTCTAAAACAGAAATTTTATAAGTATCTGATCGAAGAACATTCCGACAGCCAAGTAATAATAGTAGAAAATGAGCACCCACCAGAATCCTTTAAAGGTCAGCTTGGATTGACAGTATTCACGAAAAACCCTCAGCACGATCGTTTTGGCCTATTCCCACCGAAGGTGATGTTATAGCGATATGAATAAAAGAGAGCTCCTCAGTTTCCAATGTTGAAAACTTGAAAGTCAGGTTTCATGTAACAAACAGATTTTGTCGGACTTGCTTTACGCTGTGCTCCAAATCAGCCGTAAATATGGTTCTTATAAACTAAGGTTAGTTGATTAGAAAATAATAAAGAGAAAAATATGTACGATAAAGAAGTAATTGATTATGCAAAAGAACAAGAGAATATCATCTCTAAACTAGAATACCGCGTTTATAATCATTATGATGGGCGCTCTGAAAACCGCCAAGACTTAATGCGTGACTATGCACGAGTTCTGTATTCTTCATCATTTCGACGTTTACAAGGTAAGATGCAATTACTTGGAGTAGATGCTAATAAGTTTAATCGAAATCGACTTACTCATAGCCTAGAAGTGGCTCAAATAGCTCGCTCCATTGCTTATGATCTAAACTTGAAACATACAGTTGTAACTGAAACTGCGTCACTTGCTCATGATATTGGTAACCCGCCATTTGGACACTATGGTGAAGTTGTACTTAACAATTTGAGTGCAGGATGTGGTGGTTATGAAGGAAATGCACAAGCATTCCGAATATTACGTACTTTGGAGAAAAAGCATTATGCGTATCCAGGACTAAACCTTAATGTACGTACCTTAATGGCTATAACTAAATACTTCTTCAACAAACAACAAAACAGTAAAAAGTTTCTGTATGATACTGATTATGACTTTTTAAAAGCTGAACTCGATAGTAAAGAAGTCATTGTAACTAAAAGTATAGACGCTGAAATAATGGATTTAGCTGACGAAATTGCTTATGCAGCACATGACTTGGAGGATGCACTAAGCTTTGGGATGATCAGCTTAGGTGAAATTGTTCATGAGTTTAGTATTAGTGAAAAGTTTAAAGATGCATATCCTACAATGGCTAATATTGCGAAAGATGCACAAAGAGTAGCAATGAAAGCGACTAGGAGCCACACATCAGAAGAATATGCAATTATTTTAAAGAAAGAGTTGACCTCGAAAATAGTTAATACTTTATGCACAGACATTAGTTTAGTGGGGGGGCGCTTGGGCTACAAGGAACATGCAAAACTAGCAGAGGGGCTTAAAAAGTTATTATTTAAAGCGATTCTTCGTAAAAAAGATATTCAGCTTTATGAACGACGTGGCGAGCAGATTATTCGAGGTTTATTTGAAGTGTATTCTGATGAAAAATATAATAAAGACAATATATTGTTACCACCGGAACTACGTTCAATTACTGACTGTAAAACTCGTTTAGTTACTGATTATATCTCAGGCATGATGGATTCATATGCAGCTCAGGAGTATGAAAAATACTTTGGTAAGGGTAGCGCAGATAAATTTTACTTTAAATAGAATTGACTTATAACAAACGTGTAAGATTTAAGATACTTTTACTAATCTACTATAAATGGCTTAGAATGACTTTACTAAGTGTTTTCTATCCAGAAACGAGTCGACTTTACCATAGTCAGTTTAATGTATGAAGAAATGATGCTGGTTCAGCATCACAGATCATTGGACTTTCTACTTCATCGACCATACGGTCAGAGACTCATTTTGACGATTTGAAAGGCAACTTCGTCATGTCCTTGTAAGCTGCCCTGCCAACCTGTTTTGGGGGTGGAACGTTAAACTATGTCATTAGAAAAATCACAAAAAAAATGCCAGTCAGAAAACTGACTGGCATTTTATTTTTGGAAAAGCAGATTAGCTATTTATAACTAACCCTACTCCCATTCGATTGTTGCTGGTGGTTTACCTGATACATCGTAAACAACACGAGAGATGCCATCAATTTCATTAATGATTCGGTTAGATACATGACCAATTAATTCATAAGGAAGATGTGACCAACGCGCTGTCATAAAGTCGATAGTTTCAACACAACGTAGTGAAACAACCCAATCGTATTTACGGCAATCGCCCATTACACCCACTGAACGGACTGGTAAGAATACAACAAATGCTTGGCTTACTTTATGGTAAAGCTCTGCTTTATGAAGCTCTTCAATGAAGATAGCATCTGCACGGCGTAATAAGTCACAGTATTCTTTCTTCACTTCACCAAGAACACGCACACCTAAACCAGGTCCAGGGAACGGATGACGGTAAAGCATATCGTATGGTAAGCCTAACTCTAGACCAATTTTACGTACTTCATCTTTAAATAGCTCACGTAGTGGCTCAACTAGCCCCATCGCCATATCATCTGGTAATCCACCTACATTATGGTGAGATTTAATAACGTGTGCTTTACCATTTTTTGAAGCTGCAGATTCAATCACATCTGGGTAAATAGTACCTTGTGCTAACCATTTTGCATTTTTTAGTTTTTTAGATTCTTCATCAAAAATTTCAACAAATACACGGCCAATAATTTTACGTTTAGCTTCAGGATCGGCTTCACCAGCCATCTCTTCTAAGAAACGATGCTCAGCATTAACATGTATGATATTTAGGCCAAATTTTTCCCCAAACATCTCCATTACTTGTGCGCCTTCGTTTAAACGTAATAAACCGTTATCAACAAACACACAAGTTAATTTATCGCCAATTGCACGCTGTAAAAGCATTGCTACAACAGATGAATCGACACCACCTGATAGACCCAGGATAACTTCATCATCACCCACTTGCTCTTTCATACGGGCAACAGCATCATCAATGATTGATGCAGGAGTCCATAATGTTTCACAATTACAAATATCTACCACGAAATTACGTAACATACCTGAACCTTGGGTAGTATGTGTTACTTCTGGGTGGAATTGTACGCCGTAAAAGCGTTTTTCTTCATTAGCAATTGCAGCGTATTTACATGTCGCCGTGTTTGCTACTGTAGTAAAGTCAGCAGGAATAGCAGACACTTTATCGCCGTGGCTCATCCATACGTCTAATAGTGTTTTACCTTGCTCTGAAACCGCATCTTGAATTGATTTAAAGAACGCAGATTCAGTTTGTACTTCAACCTGAGCATAGCCAAATTCGCCTTCGCCTTCACCCTTGATCACTGCACCACCTAACTGGTGAGACATAGTCTGCATACCGTAACAGATACCTAATACAGGTACGCCTGCATTAAATACGTATTCAGGTGCACGAGGAGATCCTTCAGCAATAACACTTTCAGGGCCACCAGCTAAGATAATCCCATTTGGATTGAATTCTTTGATGTCAGCTTCATCAACATCCCAGCTCCATAATTCACAGTAAACACCAATTTCACGAATACGGCGCGCAATTAGCTGCGTGTATTGCGAACCAAAGTCTAGTATTAGAATACGTTGGTCATGAATATTTTTGCTCATTAAGTTGTCCTAATTTTTGTGTTTCTAAAAATGAATAAAGACGATATAAATCGTCTTTAAATAATTATCAAATATAGTTTAGCTAAGTGACTGTTTAATAAAAATAATTATAAACTTGGTCACTTAGCTTAAATGTTAGCGTTAACCACCTGTACGGTAGTTTGGTGCTTCTTTAGAGATAGCAACATCATGTACATGGCTCTCACCCATACCTGCACTGGTGATCTTCACGAACATTGCTTTTGTATTCATCTCATGAATTGTTGCACAACCCGTTAAGCCCATTGAAGAACGAACACCACCCATTTGTTGGTGAATGATCTCTTTAACTTTACCTTTGTAAGCAACGCGTCCTTCGATACCTTCTGGCACTAATTTATCAGCAGCGTTATCAGACTGGAAATAACGATCAGAAGAACCTTGCGACATCGCACCTAATGACCCCATACCACGGTATGATTTGTAAGAACGGCCTTGGAATAAAATAATCTCACCTGGAGATTCTTCAGTTCCTGCGAACATGCTTCCCATCATTACACATGATGCACCTGCAGCAAGCGCTTTAGCAATATCACCAGAGAAACGAATACCGCCATCAGCAATCACTGGAATACCAGTACCTTTTAAAGCTTCTACTGCATCAGAAATAGCTGTAATTTGTGGTACACCAACACCGGTTACGATACGAGTAGTACAAATAGAACCAGGGCCGATACCAACCTTAACAGCACTACAGCCAGCTTCAACTAGCGCTTTAGCACCTTCACCAGTAGCAACATTACCACCGATAATTTCTAAATTAGGGTGTGCTAAGCGTGTTGCTTTAATGCGATCTAATACACCTTGAGAATGACCATGTGATGAGTCGATTAATAATACATCTACGCCAGCTTCTACTAAAGCATCAACACGTTCTTCATTACCTGCACCAGCACCGACAGCAGCACCAACACGTAAACGACCTAGTTCATCTTTACATGCATTAGGTTTACGCTCAGCTTTACGGAAATCTTTAACTGTGATCATACCTTTTAGTTTAAAGTTATCATCAGTTAATAATACTTTTTCAATGCGATGTTTATGCATTAATGCTTCGATTTCATCACGCGGTGTGTTTGATTTAGCAGTTACTAATTCTGCTTTAGGTGTCATTACCTGAGAGACAGGACGACTCATATCTGTTTCAAACAGCACATCACGGCCTGTAATGATACCAATTAGTTCACCGGTACTTTCAACAACAGGGTAACCCGCAAAACCATTTTTAATGGTTAATTCTTTTATTTCGCCTAACGTTGTTGTAGGTGAAACAGTAACAGGTTTAGCAACAACACCACTTTCATGAATTTTAACTAAACGAACTTCCTCTGCTTGCAATTCGATAGACATGTTTTTATGAATAAAACCCATGCCACCTTCTTGTGCTAAAGCAATTGCAAAGCGCGCTTCTGTTACTGTATCCATAGCAGCAGAAACAACAGGAATGTTTAACGAAATGTTCTCTGTTAATTGTGTTTTTAAATCGGCAGTGTTTGGTAGTACAGTCGAATGAGCTGGTACTAATAATACATCATCAAATGTTAATGCATCTTTTGCTATTCTTAGCATTGCAATATCTCACTTATAGTTGGGAGTATTTTTTAGAGTTACCCAAGATTTCTTGGGTAGGATATTGCGGTGGGATTTTAATCGTATTCTGTGATAAGTACAATAGTATTTATGTTTTTATACATAGTTTTTACTATGTTAATATCTGTCTTCTGATTTATTTACTAAGAATCTCTAATATGGCAGCTCAAAATAATATTTATAGCGTGAGTTCACTTAACCGAGCAGCGAAATCTCTGTTAGAAACAGGGTTAGGTGTAATTTGGTTATCAGGTGAAATATCTAACCTAACCATTGCGGTTTCTGGGCATTGGTATTTCACACTTAAAGACCAAAGCGCGCAAATTAAGTGTGCTATGTTTCGTGGCAATAATAGCCGTGCAGGCTTTACCCCAAAACATGGCCAACAAGTATTAGTTAGAGCAAAATTAAGCCTTTATGAAGCGCGAGGCGATTATCAATTAATTGTTGAAACGATGGCCCCTGAGGGTGACGGTTTATTAAAGCAACAATTTGAAGAATTAAAGTGTCAACTCGCGGCACAAGGACTGTTTTCTGAATCAATAAAAAAGCAACTGCCTGAAATCATTAAACGTGTTGGTATCATTACCTCATCAACGGGCGCAGCTTTACACGATATGTTAAGTGTCTTACAGCGTCGAGATCCTCGCTTACAGATTATTATCTACCCTAGTACAGTGCAAGGACAAGGTAGTGCGGCATCGGTTGCTTCTCAGATTACCTTAGCCAATGCACGTAATGAATGTGATGTATTAATTGTTGGCCGTGGCGGTGGTTCTTTAGAAGATCTTTGGTGTTTCAACGAGCCACAAGTTGCCTATGCTATTTACCATAGTACTCTACCGGTGATCAGCGCGGTTGGACATGAAATAGACGTTACCATCAGTGATTTTGTTGCCGACTTGAGGGCTGCAACGCCTTCTGCTGCTGCAGAGCTTGTTAGTCAAAATAAAACCTTTGTATCAACTCAATTGATGACCTTAGTCAGTCGACTTAAACAATCCGCGCTTAATATATTGCAATCTAAAGCTCATCAACAAAATGTTTTAAAACAAACATTGTTACAGCACGATCCAAAACATAAGTTACAACAAAAGACACAACATTTAGATGAAGTAACCTTGCGTCTGCAACATGCAATGAAACAAAAAATGCAGCAACAGACAACGGTCACAACACAATTAAAAAATCGATTACAACAGGCCAGTCCGGCTCATAAAATTAATTTTGAACAGCACAAGCAAATACAACTATCTCGTGATTTAAAACAAGCGATGAATAATAAATTAACTCATTCACAACAGCACTTACAGCACCAAATTGAACAATTAAATGCATTTAGCCCGTTAGCGACATTGGCAAGAGGATATGCGATCGTTAAGGATCAAGATGGGAAAGTCAGTACCGACTCTGCTAAGTTAAAAACAGATGATATTGTTCAAGTAACTTTAGATAAAGGTCAGTTTAACGCAAAAGTAATGTAAGCTTAAATAAAAAAGGGGCTGATACACACCAGTATCAGCCCCTTTTTTTTATTGGTAATGAAGACTATGAACGAATTAAATTATCACTCGTTCCAATCCATTTATACGTTGTCAATTCAGGTAATCCCATTGGACCACGCGCATGTAATTTTTGCGTAGAAACCGCAACCTCTGCACCTAAGCCAAATTGGCTACCATCAGTAAATCGAGTACTTGTATTAACATAAACAGCTGCTGAATTAACTGAGTTAATAAACTTGTTAGCAACAGTATAATCATTGGTTAAGATACCATCTGAATGTTCAGAGCTGTGTTCACGAATATGTGTTAATGCTTCGCCTAAATCAGCAACCACTTTAACGCCTAAGTTTAAAGATAACCATTCACGAGAGAAATCACCTTCTTCAGCTAATTTCGCGTCATCACCCAAAATTGCTTTAGCTTTTTCTTCTGCAACTAAAGTCACGCCTAGTGGTAATAAGTGTGCTGCAAGTTTAGGTAAGAAGGTATCAGCAATATCTGCTTCTACTAATAAAGTATCTAGTGCGTTACAAACACTTGGACGTTGCACTTTCGCATTTTCAATAATCGCTAATGCCTTTTCAACATTAACGGTTTTTTCTGCGAATAAGTGACAAATACCGATACCGCCGATGATAACTGGAATGGTGCTATTTTCTTTACAGAATTTTTGTAGCCCTGAGTTACCACGAGGAATGATCATATCAACATATTTATCTAACTTTAATAACTCTCCGACCAATGCACGATCAGTGTTTTCAATGTACTGTACTGATGTTTTTGGTAGGCCAGCTTTTTCTAACGCAGCTTGGATATGCTTTACAAGCACTAAGTTTGAATTAATTGTTTCTTTACCACCACGTAAGATACTAGCATTACCTGTTTTTAGGCTTAATGCAGCGATATCGATGGTTACATTAGGTCGTGCTTCATAAATAACGCCAACAACCCCAACAGGAACGCGTCGCTTACAAAGCTTCAAGCCATTTTCTAGTACTTTACTATCAAATTCTTCACCAACAGGATCGGTCAAACCTTTCACGCTACGTAAATCAGCAATAACACCTGCTAGGCGTGTTTCGTCTAATAAGAGACGATCTAATAATGCATCGGTTAAACCAGCAGCTTTACCTGCTTCAATATCTTTCTGATTTGCTGACACAATTTCTGCCACATTAGCTTCTAATTCTAATGCAATTGCTTCGAGTGCCGCATTTTTTGTAGTCGTATCCGTGATTGCCAAATCGTAACTTGCTTGTTTCGCTTGTTGACCTATTTGTTGTAAATTCATTTCTACTCCTTTATACAAACCCTACAGAACATAGAGCTTTTAAATTATAAGATCACTAAGTCATCTCTGTGGATCACCACAGTACCGTGTTCATAACCTAGTATTTCTTCTATTTCTTCTGAGTGTTGTCCCTTTATTTTTTCAATATCAACACTTTTATAACGAGTGATTCCTCGTGCGATCTCTTTCCCTTTTGAGTTACAAATTGAGACAACATAGCCACGTAAAAAGTTCGACTCAACGGCTATGATGCCTTTTGCTAATAAACTACTACCACTATTAACAATAGCATTTTCAGCACCTTGATCAACTATGATGCCACCAGCAGACCTAGATCCTGCGAAGATCCAGTTTTTACGCGCTTCTAAACGACAATGCTCAGATACAAAGCGTGTACCAACAGAGACGTTATTAGCAGCGTCTAAGATCACATTTTTACGCTTACCCGCTGCAATGATAACTTCTATCCCAGCACGGTTAGCCACCGTTGCTGACTCTATTTTAGTCGCCATGCCACCCGTTCCCAAACCACCAACACTGCCACCCGCTAGCTTACAAATAGCATCTGTAATTTCTGAGACTTCAGAGATTAACTTTGCATCAGGGTTATTGCGAGGGTCTGCAGTAAACAGCCCTTCTTGGTCTGTTAACAAGATTAATTGCTCAGCATCTGCTAGTAAAGCAACCAATGCAGATAAGTTATCATTATCCCCTACTTTGATTTCACTTGTCGCAACCGCATCATTTTCATTGATTAAAGGGATAATGCGGTGCTTTAGCAATGTATTTAAAGTGTCTCGTGCATTTAAAAAACGACCTTTATCAGCTAAATCAGCTCTTGTTAGTAACATTTGACCAACGTGTAAACCATATATTTTAAATAAGTTTTCCCAAGCACGTACCAATTGACCTTGACCAACAGCAGCAAGCATCTGCTTATTCGCTACAGTAGGTTCAATATTAGGTAAGTTAAGGTGTTCTTTACCAGCAGCAATAGCGCCAGAAGTGACAACTATAATGGGGTGGCCTTGCTCATGTAAAATGGCACACTGCCTAACAACTTCCACCATCTGTGCAAGGTCAAGCTTGCTTGTGCCGCTGGTTAATACACTGGTCCCTAACTTAACTACAATTGTTTTTTTATTCGTGTTCATTGCTTATGTTTCATCTCGGAAAATAAAAGGCGTTTTTTGGATAATCATGGTTTGTAACTTCAAAAAAAAACAGTAATTAAAAAAATTACTGCCTTAGTATATCATTATTGTCAAAACAAATAGGATCAAAATATCAGGCTTTGTTTAGGGAGCTGTGAGCTTATATCCTGTTTCAGCCTCTAATATAGCAGTAAGTTTTTTCATAACAGCATTAAAAGATTGGTCAATCTGCTGCAAGTGTTTGTTATCAAGCTCTGCTTCAGTCCAGTCGCCATTTATATCAAATAAGCCATTAAAACGTTGATAGGTAAATTTATCATTGTCACGTGTAATGACCATCCACCAGCCTAAAAACACTCTTTTTTCAGGCTCAACGGTGGCATCGACACAAATTTCTAAACAATCAAAGAAAAAGTTTTTATCATCTGACTTCAACTCTCTGAAGTAAGGACCAAAGTCAGTAAACATTTTAAATAGTCGTCCTTGCAGTGGCTCTTCTATTAAATGGTTAGGCATATTAGCGATCTCCATTAGTTACTCAAATAAAATACTACCAAAGTAGTAGCTACTCTTGTAAATGTTGCCCTAACCACTGCGCAGAGTATTCTAAAGACCTCAAATAAGCATCAAAAATGGGAGATTTATCAATAATCTTAGCTTCACTTCCATAACTTGTCCGAGCAATTAGCTGCAAATCTTGCTCATTACACATAATATCTTGAGCATGGCCAATGCTTAATAAAGGTATTTTGACTTTTTTACGCCCTAGCAGTCCTTGTTTTAACAGCGAAAATGGCACACAGTGTCGATACAATAGATCAGCATCTGAGCTTTGTAGCTGCATTCGACTTGCTAAACAGTCTAGCGTCATAATAGGTAACTTAGAGAAATTCTCGTATTTATCGAAGACACTGGCAACAGCCGCTCCGACACTCACCACCGCTCTTACTAATTTTGGTTCAACAAACCCTAAGCGAGTCAGTGCATTTCCGCCCATACGTGTGCCCATTAAGGCAACTCGCGCTTGATCTACCCAAGGCACTTTACGCATGTAATGCAATATAGCTTGATGTAAACGAGATGTATCTTGATCTAATTTAACATGGTTAGAAAAGCCAACTCCCGGCATATCCACGGTTAACATCGCAATACCAGCAGGCTTTAATTGTTTTTCAAATAAAGGTAATAAGTCACATTGAAGTGCATCTACACCTGCACTAACAATAGCAACTGGATGTATTGTGTCGTCATTAGGTAAATGTAAGTAGCAACGAACTTGTTTACCTTCAAAAGGGACTTCTATGATTTTCAGTAATGCATCTTTAGTATATTTAAAGCTATTACTATAATTATTAAAGGCCAGAGTTTGCGCTTGAATACTGCTATCGTCACCTTTAAGGTGCGGATAACTAGCAACACTGTATAACTGAGACGCTAAATAATAGGCTTGTTTCGCTTTTTCTGGCTGGTCTTGTTCAACAAAACTATTTGCTTGCCTTTGATAGTGCATCGCTTTTTTAGACCACTCATAACTCCAGTTGCCTTTACGAAAGCCTATTACAGTATCCAATAGATCGGGGTCAGTACGCTCATTAGTTGAAGCACTGATTTTAGCGAGGACCTCATAACAATCGATGATATCCAATCCTTGCCAAGCCCATTGCAATAGTTTCAAAATGCGATACCAACCGGCTTGCTCATGACCATCTAAATTTTCAGCAGCAACTTTCGTATTTTTTTTGGATGCTGAGTTTATGATCAAGGTAGAGGTTTCTCGAACATTATGTTTTTCAGAAAATAAGACTTCAGATAAATTATCAGACATGAGTATCTCTTTAAATAATAAGCATTAACTTAGTATATGAGTGATTGTGACTTAAAGGGTGATTATACAAGGTAGAAACAGATGATCCAAATGGCAGCCGATAAATCACACAAAAAGGATCTTTTTATTTAAATTTCGATACTAAACCTCTTACAATAAACATAAGAGGCTGATCTGTTAATCATCGGAATATAATGAGGGCGATATAGCGTCAGCTAATAGTTTGCTTTTATTATCTTCACATTTCCATACATCAAGCGCTTCAATTAACTGCCCATCTACAAATACAAAGACAACGTGATCGCGTAGCCATGGCGGCACCTGGTATTCATGCAATAATTTTTTTATGGTGCGAGGTTTATCTCTACCTTCGGGTAAGCAGGTCAGGCTAGCATCAAGATGCTTTCTCAAATAACAGCTGACATTATACTGCTTAGCCAGTTCCTTACTCACTGCTGAAAAATCTACTCCGAGTCTATTTTTATCGATCCATAAAATATCTTCACCAGACCAATTCAAAGGTTTTTCAGGTAACGCTAAAGGTTGCTCCGAGACAATATAAAGGCGGCCCTGATAACGTCTGATTAAATATGTCCCTAACCTTAATTGAGGCTGTTTATCAGCAGCGGCTAATGCGACTTCTTGCCATAAAATTTTAAGCTGCTTATGGCTTGGGTATTGTAGACCATTACTTTTAAGCCAGTGTCTAATTAAATTGTTACGTCGCGCATCGCTAAACCGAGCAGCAGCGGAAACCAGAAGCGTTTTCTGAGCAAAGCTTTCCACTAAACAAGCATTCAAATCTTCGATGGCAATTTCATCTAATAAGCTTTGCTGCTCTTGGCATAATTGTGCGGTACGAGAAGCAGACTTCGCTATTGCAGGCCAGCGTTTATTTAATAAAGGAGAGACATTGTGACGAATAAAATTACGGTCAAAGTCAGTGTTTTGATTGCTCTCATCCTCAATCCATTGCAGGCCGTGCTCATTAGCGTAATTAACTAACTGTACCCGAGAAAAAATCAATAAAGGACGAAGTAAACTACCTGTAAAAAAGTCTTGCTGTGTTCGAATTCCCTGTAAGCCTGTACTACCTGAGCCTCTCTTTAAAGCCAGCAATAAGGTTTCCAGTTGATCATCTTCATGGTGTCCAGTGAGAATAATATCGTTATCTTGCATTTTTTCTTGAAAGCACTGATAACGAGCATCTCTTGCTAACGCCTCTAAGCTTGTACGTGATTTTTTTTGTATAACGACATGAGATGAAATAAAAGGAATGGCTAACTGATGGCATAGATCTTTGCAAAAGCTCCCCCACTGTTGAGCATTTTCACTTAAACCATGATTTACATTATGTGCGATGACTTGATATTGACCATACTGCCCTTGAAAGTCCTTTAACAAATGTAATAGCACCACTGAATCGACTCCCCCGCTCAATGCGACAATTAAACGGGGTTGAGCACTCTGCTTGTTAACCAAAGAAGCTAATAAAGAGTGTAAATGTTGATTAAATTTCGCTGACAATAGATGCGACATGGTTTATTTCACTTTAATCAAAATGCAACGTAACATTTTCTTCACCTAATAAACGACCCAATGCAAACAGCAAATCGTCACTCGGTGTCACAGACCATTCAATACCAAGTTCTATCTCTGTGACAGCTTGACCATTTTGATAGCCAACAAAAACAGGACATAAACCACCAGCTGCTTCCTGTAATATCTGATTTAAACGGACTTTAAAGTCGGCCATTTCGTAAAGATCTAAAATATTCGAAGAAATAGTCAAACGTAACTTGCTTGCAAATCTTTCTCTTGCTTGGTCAATGGTCATCACTTCTCTGGCATTCATTTTTAAGCCGCCATTGAAATAATCCTCACTCACCTGCCCTTGCACTACGATAATATTATCCGTCGCCAGTATCGCTTCATGCTCATCTAATGTATCTGCAAAGACGGTAACGTCCATTCGTGCACTTTTATCATCTAAGGTCAAAATGCCCATGCGCTTACCGGCTTTAGTCACCATAACGCGCATTGCCAGTACTAAACCACAAACTCGGCTATTTTGACCACGGCCATTAACGGTTAAATTAGCTAACTTAAGACAGTTAATAGCACGCAAGTCTGCTTCATATTGATTAATAGGGTGACCGGTTAAATATAAACCTAGCGTATCTTTTTCACCTTTTAACCATTGTTTTTCAGGCCACTTTTCAACAACAGAAAATTTATTTTCAATTTCATCGTGGTCAGTGGTTAATACACCAAATAGATCGCTTTGCCCAAATGACTCTGCTTTTTTATGCTGAGCTGCAGCACTTAATGCATCTGCTAAATTTTCCATTAATGCAGCACGGTGCGGTCCTAAATTATCCAAAGCACCTGCAAGGATCAATTTTTCAATAATACGTTTACCACAACGTTTTAAATCGACTCGATTACAAAAATCAAAGAGATCTTTAAATTTTCCACCTTCGGTACGTGCTTCAATAATCGCATCGATAGGCCCTTCACCAACACCTTTAATAGCACCAATGCCGTAAATAATACGTAAGTCTTTATCGACGTTAAATTTAAATAAGCCTTCATTTACATCGGGTGGACAAAGGGTTAACCCCATGTTTTGACACTCATCAACAAGGATAACCACTTTATCTGTGTTATCCATATCTGCCGACATTACCGCAGCCATAAAATACGACGGGTAAAAAGTTTTCATCCACAGGGTTTGGTAAGATACCAAGGCATAAGCGGCAGAGTGAGATTTGTTAAAACCGTAACCAGCAAATTTCTCTACCAAGTCAAAGATCTTAATCGCCAATTCACCATCAATCCCATTGGCAACAGCACCTGACTCAAAAGTTGCACGCTGTTTTTCCATCTCTTCAGGTTTTTTCTTACCCATTGCACGACGTAACATATCAGCGCCACCTAGCGTATAACCAGATAACACCTGTGCAATCTGCATTACCTGCTCTTGGTATAGAATGATACCGTAGGTTGGTGACAGAATATCTTTAAGGGATTCGTGTTGCCACTTTTCATCAGGGTAGGAAACCACCTCACGGCCGTGTTTACGTTCAATAAAGTTATCTACCATCCCTGATTGTAATGGACCAGGTCGGAACAAGGCTACCAATGCAATCATATCTTCAAAACAATCGGGTTGCAGGCGACGAATCAAGTCCTTCATACCACGTGACTCGAGCTGGAATACCGCTGTTGTTTCATAGCGCTTCAATAATTCAAAACAAGCAGGTTCCGTTAAGTCTATTTTTTCAATGTAAATCGGTTCTTCACCACGCTCATGTTTATGTGCATTAGCCATATCTAACGCCCATTGAACAATGGTTAAGGTTCTTAATCCTAAGAAGTCGAATTTTACTAGTCCCGCAGTTTCTACATCATTTTTATCAAACTGAGTAACTGGGTTATGACCTTCATCATCACAATATAATGGTGCAAAGTCCGTAATCGTAGTCGGCGAGATAACCACACCCCCCGCATGCTTACCAGCATTACGAATAGTACCTTCCAAAATACGACACATATCAATTAAAGCACGTACATCTTCACTGCCATCATAACGCTCTTGCAGCCTAGGCTCTTCTTCAAATGCTTTGGTTAAGGTCATCCCCGGTGTCGGTGGCACTAATTTAGAAATGCTATCAACGAAACCATAAGGATGGCCTAGTACACGTCCAACATCACGAATAACCGCTTTTGCTGCCATCGTACCAAAGGTAATAATTTGTGATACCGCATCTCGGCCATAAAGCTCAGCAACATGATCGATTACCTCATCTCGACGATCCATACAAAAGTCGATATCGAAATCGGGCATTGAAACACGTTCAGGATTTAAGAAACGTTCAAAAAGTAACTCTAATTCTAACGGATCTAAGTCGGTAATTTTTAAGGCATAAGCGACTAATGATCCGGCACCTGAACCACGCCCTGGACCAACAGGAATGTTGTTATCTTTACTCCACTGAATAAACTCCATTACGATCAAGAAATAGCCAGGAAATCCCATTTTATTGATAACTCCCAACTCAATCTCGAGTCGTTCATCATAGGGTTTTCTAATCTCTGCGAAGTTGTCACTGTTTTTATCGAATAAAAAATCTAATCGCTCTTCCAAGCCTTCTCTTGATACTTTACAAAAGAACTCTTCGATAGGCATACCGTCTGTAGGGAAGTCAGGTAAAAAGTATTCACCTAAACGTAAGGTCACATTACAGCGTTTAGCTATTTCAACGCTATTTTGTAATGCTTCAGGGATATCTGAGAAGAGCTCACACATCTCCTCTTCACTACGTAAATATTGTTCTGGGCTATAATCTTTAGGGCGTTTTTCATCACCTAGTGCATAACCTTGGTTAATGCAGACACGGATATCATGAGCATCAAATAAACTTTTATCAGCAAAAACCACTTCGTTAGTAGCAACCACAGGTAGTTGCTGCTCAGCGGCAAGATCTAAAGCTAAATGTAAGTAATTTTCTTCATCGACTCGATTAGTACGGATTAACTCTAAGTAATAACGATCAGGAAAGTGAGTTTTATAAAAATCAACGATCTCAGCGACCTCGGTATGCTTACCTTTTAATAGCATCTTGCCGAGATCACCATCTTTTGCGCCAGAAAGTATAATCACCCCTTCTTGGTGCTCAGCTAACCATGCTTGCTCGATCACTGCACGACCTTTTACATGACCGCGTAAATAAGCCTTGGAAATCAACTCGGTGACATTTTTATAACCAACGGCATCCATTGCTAATGCAGTTAAACGGAATTGTTGATCACCTAGTAATTCACTTTGCACCCAAAAGTCAGCACCAATGATTGGCTTAACACCTGCGCCATGCGCTGCACTATAAAATTTAACTAATCCACAAAAATTAGTTTGATCGGTTATCGCTAAAGCAGGCATATTGAGTGCGGCAGTTTTTGCAACTAATGGCTTAACTTTGGTTAAACCATCAACCATTGAAAAATCACTGTGTACACGAAGGTGTACAAACTTAGGATCGGGATTGGCTACAGTGAGCTGTTGATCGCTTGTTTCAGGCATAAAAATTCTATTCTACTTTGATGTGGCAGTTAAAATCGCTTTAACAGGTTTAAAGCTTTGACGGTATTCCGGAATCACACCATGTGTTTGTAATGCTTCAAAGTGTGCTTTAGTTGGATAACCTTTATGTTTAGCAAAACCGTAAGCAGGATAACGCTTATCCAATTCCACCATTTCACGGTCGCGTGTGACTTTAGCAATAATAGAAGCAGCACTAATTTCTGCAACACGTAAATCCCCTTTGACTACAGCTTCACTTGGCATTGCTAAGCTAGGACAACGATTGCCATCAATAAAAACATAATCAGGTTGCGTCGATAACCCTTCTACTGCACGTTGCATCGCTAGCATAGTGGCATGCAATATATTTAATTGATCTATCTCAGTAGGTGAAGCGCGACCAATACTTACTGCTAATGCATTCTCGTTAATTTGATCAAATAACAAGGCTAATTTTTTTTCACTTAATTTTTTAGAATCGGTTAAGCCTTGGATCGGATTTTCAGGATCTAAGATCACAGCAGCAGTAACAACATCTCCTACTAATGGACCTCTTCCAACCTCATCAACACCTGCAATAAACTGCAGATCAGGGTAAATAACCTCAGGAAATTCAACTTTCATTATTTGCTTTCTCGCTTGCACTATCTGTATTTAATAACCCAATCACAGCATTCGCTGCTTGAGTATCTGCATCACAACGAATTAACTGATGTAACTCGGTGAACGTTTCAATCATTTGTTGGGCATCATGTTCAATCAAACGCTCTAATTCAGCGACAATATTTTCTACAGTACACTTATCTTGAGTTAGCTCTTTTACAACTTCTCTATCAGCAATTAAGTTAGGTAATGATGTATATTTAATATCAGTCGCCAATGATTTTGCAATCATATAAGTCAAAGCCGATACTTTATAGGCAACGACCATCGGTGCCTTAGCTAACATTGCCTCTAATGCTGCCGTTCCCGATGCTAACAGAACCATATCAGCAGACTGTAAAACAGCGCTAGATTGGCCGTCTATTAGCGTCAAAGGTATTGGTGTTGGCAGTGCATCAATTTGCTCTTGGAACTGTTTCTTTCTACGATCATTAACCACAGGGACAATAAAATGGTAATCAGGGTATTTTTGATGGATGACTTGTGCTGCCTTTAAAAATATCGGACCTAACATCTCCACTTCAGCTTTACGGCTGCCGGGTAGTATCGCCATTACTTTTTGATCTAAACTGAGATTTAACTGCTCTCGAGCCCCCGCTTTATTTCTTTCTAGTGGTAGTTGGTCTGCCAGTGTATGACCAATAAATTGGCAAGGTACATTAAATCTATCATAAAACGCTTTTTCAAACGGTAGAAATGCCAATACTAGATTGGTTGCTTTTGCTATTTTATGAATACGCCATTGCTTCCAAGCCCAAACTGAAGGGCTAACATAATGGATAGTCTTAATGCCTTTTTGTTTTAATTTAAGCTCAACGGTTAAATTAAAGTCCGGTGCATCGATACCGATAAATATATCAGGTGGGTTATTAATAAAATGCTGAATAATGTCTTTTCTAATACGTAAAATACTACGTAACTTACCTAAAACCTCAACAAACCCCATCACAGATAAAGCCTCTAAAGGATGAAGCGCTGTACAACCTTGTGCGATCATACGAGGACCTGCAATACCTTCGAAGACCGCATTAGGATATTGCTTTTTCAATGCTTTAATTAGGCCTTCCCCGAGAATATCACCAGAGGTTTCGCCAGCTATGATGCCAATACGTAATGGTTTTGTCATGATTATCTTCTTTTCTAAAAATAAATTTTATTAGGTAAAAAAAAAGGCTCTAATGAGCCTTTATTGATCTTAAAAAAACAAAATGGCTTAACGAACAATACCCCGATTTTCATCAGAGATGAAATCTAATAATGTTTTTAATTCTGGGCACTCATCAACATTTTCCGCAATATCAGCTTTTGCTTCAGTCAATGTTTTACCTTGGCGGCATAGTGATTTATAAGCACGTTTAATATGCATTATTGTTGCACTACTAAAACCATGTCTTTTTAAGCCAACAGAGTTAATTCCCTGCGCTTGCACATAGTTCCCCGATGCCATGAAGTAAGGAGGAATATCCTTATTCACAGCAGAACAACCACCGATCATTGCATATTCACCGACACGAGTAAATTGATGCAGCGCAGTCAAGCCACCGATAATAACATTATTAGCAAGTTTACTGTGACCCGCCAATGTCGCATTGTTTGATAGGATAATATTATCACCTAGCATACAATCATGAGCGACATGAACGTAGGCCATCAATAGGCAATTATTACCTATCTTTGTCAGACTTTCATCTTGCGCCGTTCCACGATGAATTGTGCAACTTTCACGGAATACATTATTATCACCAATTTCTAAATAGGTTGTTTCACCATTGTATTTTAGATCTTGGCAGTCTTCGCCTACTGAAGCAAACTGGTAAATTTTATTACCTTTGCCCATTTTAGTAGAACCTTTAATAACAACATGCGGCGCTATCCAGCAATCATCACCAATTTCAACGTTATCGCCAATGATGGTATAAGGACCTACCTCTACGTTTTTACCAATAATTGCATTTTCATGCACTATCGCAGTTGGATGAATTTTTGCCGTAGAATCAATCATTAGATCTCTCTTCTTGCACACATAATTTCGGCTTGACAAACAACTTGTTCATCAACTTTAGCGTAGCATTGAAATTTACCCATGCCACGTTTCTCACTTAAACATTTAACCTCAAGGTCTAATCTATCACCAGGTACAACAGGCTTACGGAACTTTACTTTATCAATAGAGGCAAAGAAATAGAGTTCATTTTCAGCAGGTTTACCGTGTTTTGTAAAGGCTAATACACCTGTTGCTTGTGCTAAGGCTTCTAATATTAAGACACCTGGAAAAACAGGCGTGCCAGGAAAGTGACCTGTAAATTGTGGCTCATTAAAAGAAACATTTTTATAGCCCTTTAAGAAGTCACCAGGTGCATGATCGATAACACGATCAAGTAATAAAAACGGGTAACGATGTGGTAGAAGATCCATGATCTCCTTAATATTCAAACTGCTTAGTTCACTAGGCACTGTATGATTCCTTTATTTTTTATCTTGAAGTTGCTTTTCGAGCTGCTTTACTCGCTTAAACAAATCTTCTATTTTTAATGTATAAGCAGTATTTCTACGCCATGTTTTATTATCTTGCGCAGGCACCCCAGAGGAATATACACCAGCTTCTTTGATACTTTTTACAACCATTGAATTACCAGTGATAACAACATTATCAGCTAAACTAATGTGGCCATTCATTGCTACACTACCACCAATAATACAGTTCTTACCAATTGTAGTACTGCCAGCAACACTTGCCGCACCTGCGAATGCTGTATTATCACCAATAACAACATTATGTGCAATTTGACATTGGTTATCTATTTTCACACCACAGCCAATAATAGTATCGGATAACGCACCTCTGTCGATAGAAGTGCCCGATCCAACTTCACTACCATTACCAATAATCACTTTACCAATTTGTGGAATTTTAACCCATTTCCCTTGGTAAGGAGCATTACCAAAACCGTCTGAACCAATCGTTGTATTGGAATGAATAATGACGTCATTGCCAATTTCACTAGCATGGTAAATGGAAACATTTGGGTAAATTTTGCAACCACTTCCTAGTTTAACATCTTGCATAATAACGGTATTAGCAAAAATTTGACAGTTATCACCGATAACGACATTTTTTCCTATCACCACGTTTTCCGCAATAGCGACATTACTACCAATTTTTGCAGACGCATGAATGCTCGCTGAATCTGCAATACTCACCTCTAAATTAGGCGTAATATCAAAGATTTTTGCTAATAATGCATAACCTACATATGGGTTTTCCATAAATAGTGCGTTACCAGGGTATGTTTCTTTTAATGCCGTAGGTAATACAATCGCGCTTGCTTTACATTCAGCTAAACGAGATAACAGTTTTTTATCCGATACAAAGGTGATATCACCCGCTTTTGCATCTTCAAAAGTCGCTAAAGCATTTATTTGTAATGTTTCGTCACCACTTAACTCAGCTGATAACTGGCTTGCTAAACTTGCTAATGAATAAACCATATTAAAACCTACTTCTTGCTGATCACTTTAATCACTGAATCTGAAATATCTAAAGCAGGTTTAGAGAATACAATTTGCTCACCATTTAAGACGATGTCGTAATTACCTTTTTTAGCAACAGAAGCGATTGCATCACGTACTGAAGTTAATATTTTTTGTTGCTCTTCTCTAGTACGACGTTGTTGATCTTCTTCAAACGCTCTACGCTTTAATTTGTAATCAGATACTTTACCCGCAAGATCACGCTGCATATCTGTTAATTTTTGTTTACTTAACAGTTCACCGTCTTTTTTCATTTTTTCTTGTAACTTAGTAATCTGTTTTTCTTGGGCTTGAAGCTTCTCATAACGCCCTTTAAATTCTCTTTCTAACGTTTTATCAGTACGTGCACGTTGTGGAGAAGCCTCTATTACTTTAGATGGGAATACCACTCCAATTTTTTGTTCTGCAGCTTGCACCGTTGAGAAAGTTGCAACAGCAACAGCTAAAGTAATAACTTTTAAAAAGATTTTCATGAAATAACTCCGTAAAATAATAAAATTAACAAATAGCACATTATATTTAAACATAATGCAAATACTAAACAATCCTAAAATGTATCCCCGATATTAAATGAGAACACTTCCGTTTGGTCTCCAGCGTATTTCTTTAGCGGAACCGCTAACGTAAATACTAATGGCCCAAGCGGAGACACCCACGTTAATTGCGTACCAAGAGAGGCACGAATACGCCCTGGTTTAGAATAGTCACCAGCATAATCACAGTTGTATGAACAGGTAAACTGTGAATAAAGCTCATTATCAAACTCTGTATCCCAAGCTTCACCCGCATCAACGAACAAACTACTACGTACTTGACGTGAATATGCTTCATCTAAGAACGGCACAGGGAAAATAAGTTCCGCACTCATTGTATATTTTGCATTACCACCAACAGCACTGTTGGTATAAACAGAGCTAGTATTACCGCTATTTGTACCTGTATACAGTGCTCTAGGGCCAACCGTATTATTAGAGAAACCACGCAGAGTACGGTAACCACCAACATAATAGTTTTCAAAGAAAGGTAAAATCGTGTCATTACCTTCAAATTGACCATAACCATTACCATAACCTAAACTACCACGTAACAAGGTTGTCCAATCGCCGTCATCGGTAATACGTTGGTAATTACGAATATCAAAGTTCAATTTAAAGAACTGTAAATCAGAACCAGGAATAGTGACTTTACCGCGTAAAGTATGAGACATACCCTGAGTAGCAAGCTGACCTTTATCTAGGTTATTTCGACTCCATGTAGCAGTAAGATCGAAGTTTCTAAAGTTAGCTCCGCCATCAGCATCTTGCATCGAACCATAAATATCCCAAAAGTTATTAAGTTGCTCATAACCATTCAATTGAGAAATGCCATTATTCTCCCAACCAACACTAAGACCTAAGCGATTAATTTCATTAACAGGGAATCCAGCACTAAAGCGAATACCGTAAGTAGTATTGGTATAGTCGACAATGTTCGCGTCTGCTGCTTCAAATTTATCATAATAAATTCGAGCGCCACCGCTTACACCATCTTTGGTTAAATAAGGAGTATCGTAGCTAATATCTGCACTTAGGCTGTAATCATTTAACTTAGTCTGGAAAGAAACTTTATCACCCGTTCCCAAAAAGTTATTTTGTTGAATACCACCACTTAAGCTCACACCGGATTCAGTACCGAAGCCCACACCAGCATTAAAGCTACCAGAGGCTTGCTCTTCAACTTTAACATTTAAATCAACTAAATCATTACTAATACGGTCTGTATTAATATCAACTTTAGAAAAGAACCCTAAACGGTTTAAACGAGCACGAGAAAGTTCGATAGCTTCACTTGATAACCATCCCCCTTCCATTTGACGTAACTCACGTCGGATAACCACATCTTTGGTATTAGTGTTGCCAGAAATATTGATATAACGAACATAACCGCGTTGGCCAGGGTCAACAGAGAAGTTAACCACCACTGTGTTTGTTTCGTCGTCAATTTCAGGGTAAGTATTAATTTCAGGGAAGGCATAACCTAAACGACCAAAGTATTTACGAATACTTTGCTCTGAAGCTGCAACGTCAGACGCTGCATAAACATCGCCATCTTCAAATGATACTAAGCTTTTAACATCTTCATCATAACCCAACAGGTCTCCGATGAAAGTCACATCTGACACTTTGTAAACCTCACCTTCATCAACATTTACTGTGACATAAACGCCTTTTTTGTTAGGTCGTAAAGCAACTTGTGTTTCATCAATATTAAAACGAATATAACCGCGATCTAAGTAATAACTTTTAATCACCTCTAAATCACCAGCTAAAGCTTGCTTTTGATAGTTATCATCAGCAAATAAGTCCCACCAACCAGCAGAATCACTTAATGTTAAACGCTTAAGTAAATCGGTGTCTGAATAAACGGTATTACCAACGATATTTATTTCTTCGATTTTAGCCGTTAAGCCTTCACGAAAAACAAACTGCAAAGAAACACGGTTTCGCGGTAAAGCAGTCACAATCGTTTCAACTTGCGCGCTATATTTACCGATACTGTGATAAAAATCTTCTAAGCTTTTTTCAATGCTGGTTAATACAGTTCTATCTAAAGCATCACCGACTTGAATTGAAGATGTCTTTAAAGAGTCAAGTATCTGTTCTTCACTTAACTTATCATTACCCGATAATTCGATAGCACTGATCGTCGGTCTTTCTTTAACTTTAAAAATAAGCACTGAATCGTCTCTGAATAATTGAATAGATTCAAAGTGACTACTGCTATACAGTTTTTTGATTGCTTGTGATAAATCATAATCATCAACAACATCGCCCTCACGTATTGGCAAGCTTAATAAAGCTGCCCCTAAAGTAACACGCTGCAATCCTTCAAACTGTAAATCAGATACAGTAAATTTTTCAGCAAACGCAAAATGAGAGAACCCACTTACCACGCTCAATGCCATTGCCAATAAATATTTCTTAAACATTATTTATAAAATCCTTTACTGCGCTTCAGTGCACAAAACAGTTTTAACAAACTCACGATCAATTAAAGAGTAACATTATCAAATTAAAGCAATACAATGCAGTAACAATTTTACAATAAATTGAAATCATTCAGTATTGCAATGGACATAAACGCAAACAAAATTGCTGCCCCTATTTTAAAGCCAATTTCTTGTATCCTTTCTGAAACAGGTTTCCCTGTAACAGCTTCAATAGAGTAATACATTAAATGCCCTCCATCTAATACAGGTAGAGGAATTAAATTCATGATGCCTAAATTTACACTAATTAAAGCAATAAAACCTAAAAAATAAGCCAGACCATAATCAGCGCTCATTCCTGCACCTTTAGCAATCCCTACAGGGCCGCTTAAATTCTTAACAGATAAATCACCCGTAACTAACTTTATTAACGTATCAAATGTTAATGTTGTTAGTTGCCATGTTTTATCTACCCCTTTGATAATGGCATCGACTACACCATATTGTAAATTAACCCGAAACTGCTCAGGGTAAGTATCAACCTGTGGTGCTAATCCAATAACCCCTTGTAACTGACCATTATCTAATTCTCTCGCATCAGGCTGTAAATCTATTGACTTTATTTGACCTGATCTTTCAATTGTTAAATTAAGCGTTTGATTTGCACTACCTTGAACTGAGGTGACAAATTGCGTCCAACTAGATAGCGCCACACCATCAATTGAAACTAGTTTATCGCCTTTCATTAAACCGCTACGTTGCGCTGCGCCTCCTTCAGAAATTGAGTCTGCAACTAAGTGCACTTCAGGAGAATAGGGAATAAAACCTAAGCTGCTAATAATGGATTCTTTTTTAGGTTCAAACTGCCAATTTTTTAATGAGACCTTGTAAGTTTGAGTTGGTTCATTAGTGATTGTTGAATCATCTATCGTTAATGGAATAATATCGAGTGTGACACTGTCTTCACCTATCTGCCCAACTAAAGATAGATTTAAAGCTTCCCAGTCATTAACACTTTGCCCATTTACTGCTGTGATTTGAAACGGTCTAGACACCATCATCGCACTTGCAGGTGAGTTATCTTGTATACCACTAATTATCGGCTTTGCGCTATTCACTCCAATGCTATACATAAAGAAGAAAGCTAATATAGCCAATAGAAAGTTAGCAATAGGCCCCGCCGCAACAATCGCCATTCGCTGCCAAACTGTCTTCTTATCAAAGGCATACTCAGTTAGTTCATCAGGAACCTCTTCTACGCGACCATCGAGCATTTTCACGTAACCACCAAGAGGTATCGCAGCGATAGCAAACTCCGTCCCTTGTTTATCTGTTTTTTTGAATAACACTTTACCGAAGCCAATAGAAAAACGGTGTACTTTCACACCACAACGGCGAGCAACCCAAAAATGACCATACTCATGAATGGCAACTAAAATACTTAAAGCAACGATGAATGAAGCGGTATTCCATAAAAAACTTAACAATTAACACCTCTATGAATTAATACCTCAGCTGACTCTCTTGCCATTTTATCTATCATCAATAGCTCATCAATTGTCGAAACAGCCTGACAGCTTACTTTATTCAGTGTGTTATCGACAACGTCAGGAATATCGGTAAAACGAATTTTTTGCTCTAAAAAAGCTTGAACGGCAATTTCATTGGCAGCATTTAACACTGTTGTCGCATGCTGCCCTTCGTAACAAGCTTCAATCGCTAATTTTAAACAAGGGTAACGGGTATAATCAGGTTTAATAAATCGAAAGTTTTCACTGTCAAAAAAGTCAAAACCAGCGACACCACTATTAATACGATGCCCTCCACCCATTACATGTGCAATAGGCACACGCATATCAGGATTTCCCATTTGAGAAATGACACTACCATCTTTGTACTGGACCATCGAATGAATAATTGACTGGGGATGAATAATGACCTGTAATTGTTCTTTCTTAGCATTGAATAACCAACGAGCTTCAATATATTCAAGCCCTTTGTTCATCATAGTAGCTGAGTCGATAGATATTTTAGGACCCATTGACCAGTTAGGATGTTTAATTGCCAACTGTGGGGTAATAGAGTCAAACTCATTTAAAGGTTTTTCTAAAAATGGGCCACCAGATCCTGTTAATAATATTTTAGAAACGCCTTCAGTAGCTAAGTCACAATGACCAATATCATTTTGTAATGTAGGAGACATAGATTGAAAAATAGCGTTATGTTCACTGTCCACTGGCCATAGTTTTGCGCCCGATTTTTTAACTGCATCAATAAACAGAGCGCCGGACATCACCAAGGATTCTTTATTAGCTAAAAAGATTTCCTTGCCTGCATTAACCGCCGCTAAGGTGGTTTTTAAGCCTGCTGCACCGACAATAGCAGCCATAACAGAATCTATCTCAGGGCTACCTAATAAAGCCAGCACCTGCTCTTCCGGCAAGACCTCACAAAGCAAGCTATGCTCTTTAATTAAAGCCTTAAGTTGCAATGCACTGTCAGTGTTTGATAAAGCAACATAACGAGGCTGAAACTCCAAGCAAAGTGCTAACATTTTGTCGACATTAGTCGCTGCATATAAGAATTGAACTTTATATAAAGCAGGGTTTTGACGGCACACACTCAAGGTGCTGTCACCAATAGAGCCCGTAGCACCTAAAACGGCGAGATTCTTGATCATTTACATTAACCAATGGATATAAAAAAGAGCAAAAATAGGCGTTGCTGCCGTTAAACTATCGATACGGTCAAGTATCCCACCATGACCTGGCAATAACTTCCCACTATCTTTTAAACCTGCTTCGCGTTTAAAGATACTTTCAGTTAAGTCGCCTAACGCAGACACTAACGTTGTGATGATTGAGATAACAAAAAAAGCGAAGAGATTATCGTCAGAAATAGCGAAATATTGAGCAGCAAAAAAAGCGACAATAAGTGAACTTACAACACCACCGGCAAAGCCCTCAATTGTCTTACCCGGGCTAACGTTAGGTGCCAATTTAGTTTTACCAAACTTTTTACCTACAAAATAAGCCCCTGTATCAGCAGCCCAAACTAATAAGAAAACATACATAACCAGCTGAGCACCATAGTAAAAATGTTCACTCATATCAACTGAACGTAAAACAATTAAACTCCAGAAAAAAGGTAACAATGTTAATAGACCAAATATACTTTTAAGTAGTTTATTAGAAGACCATAAAGCGGCAGAAGTTGGATAACGAAGTACTAACAACAGAGCGACACACCACCAAGCACCGGCACTACTCAATGCTAAGGACAGGGATGAATTTAATGCACCATTCTGCCAAATATCGCTAACAGGCATGGCAATCAAGGTGAGACCTAGTATTAAGCCAAATATATAAAGAATAGCATTGGAAGGTGTTTTATTAACAAAACCTGCCCACTCTTTTGCAGCAAGTAAAAATAAAGCTGCACTAAACAGCGTAAACAACTGCAGAGGCAGAAAGAAAATAGCTGCAATAGCTAATGGCGCTAATACCAGCGCAGTAATAATTCGTTGCTTCACAGAAGGTTCCCGTTATTATTTAATGCTAAAGAGATCTTTAGACTGAAAATTATTTATAGGCAAAAGGCAGGTAAATGTTAACCGCTGACTTGTGCACTAGTTTGTCCAAAACGACGCTCTTTGCCTGAAAAGACATCTAATGCTAATTGAAAGTCTTCAGCATCAAAGTCAGGCCACAATGTATTAGTAAAATACAACTCGGCATAAGATAACTGCCATAATAAAAAATTACTAATACGATGATCACCACCCGTTCTAATCATAAAATCAACATCTGGTAAATCATACAAAGATAAGGATTGAGTAATTGTCGCTTCGCTGATGTCGTCAATATTTAACTCACCATCCTTTACTTGCTGTGCTATAAGTTTTGTTGCGTTAGTAATATCCCAACGACCACCATAATTAGCAGCAACACTTAATACTAAACCCGTATTATTCTCTGTTAGTTGTTGCGCAACCATAATTTTTTTTTGTAGATTATTACTAAAGCCAGATACATCACCGATAATATTTAATTTAATATTATTTTGATTTAGCTTTTTAACTTCGCTGCCTAACACTGTGAAAAACAATTCCATTAACATATTTACTTCTTGCTTAGGTCGTTTCCAATTCTCACTGCTAAAAGCAAAAATAGTTAAGGCATTAATTTTTTGTTCTGCAGCAAAACTGATCGTGCGGCGTAATGCTTTTACGCCATGTTTATGACCAAACACACGGTGTTTACCTTTTTGCTCTGACCAACGACCATTGCCATCCATAATGATAGCAACGTGTTGAGGTAACTTATTCGTACACGTTTCAGAATTCACAATCTACCTTTACAAAATAAAATGCACCTTATTAAAAATTAAAAAGGTGCATTATTTTTATCACTAAATACTTAAACTTCTAACAGTTCAGCTTCTTTCACAGCTAGTACTTCATCAATTTTCTTGATGCTTTCGTTTGTTACTTTTTGTACTAACTCTTCACCTTGACGCTGTTGATCTTCACTAATCTCTTTTTCTTTTTCAAGATCTTTAAAGTCACCATTTGCATCACGACGAATATTACGTACCGCAATACGTGTATTTTCAGCTTCGCCACGAACCACTTTAATAAGGTCTTTACGACGTTCTTCAGTTAATGGTGGTAAAGGGATACGGATAACCGTTCCTGCCGACATAGGGTTTAAACCTAGGTTAGATCCCATAATCGCTTTTTCTACAGCTGCAATTAGTGTTGCATCAAATACAGTAATTGTTAGTGTACGTGCATCTTCAGTTGATACATTACCTACTTGACGTAATGGTGTATTTGAACCGTAATAAGGTACCATAATACCGTCTAAAAGGCTTGGGTGTGCACGACCTGTACGCACTTTTGCTAATTGGCTTTTAAATGATTCGATGCTTTTGTTCATACGTGTTTGAGCATCATCTTTGATTTCATTAATCATATCTTTATCCTAACTTATTGAGTCTATACCAAGGCTATTTACTTGATAGTTAAATATTTTCTTCTGTGTGAGTAATCGTTGTACCTTCATCACCACCTAGAACAACACGGCTTAATGCACCAGGTTTATTCATGTTAAATACACGAATAGGTAGGCTGTGGTCACGTGCTAATGTAAATGCAGCTAAATCCATTACTTGTAATTCTTTCTCTAGTACAGTTTGGTAATCTAATACACTGTATAGCTTAGCTTCAGGGTTTTTAACAGGGTCCGCATCGTAAACACCATCTACTTTAGTGCCTTTTAATACGGCATCAGCTTCGATTTCAATACCACGTAAACAAGCAGCAGAATCAGTTGTAAAGAATGGGTTACCAGTGCCAGCAGAGAAAATAACCACTGTGCCTAGTTTTAAATATTTAATTGCTTCAGCCCAGTTATAATCATCACACACACCATTTAATGGGATAGCTGACATTAAACGAGAATTTACATGTGAACGATGTAATGCATCACGCATCGCTAAACCATTCATTACCGTTGCTAACATGCCCATGTGGTCACCAACAACACGGTTCATACCCGCTTCAGCTAGACCTGCACCACGGAAGATATTACCACCACCAATAACTAAACCAACCTGAACACCTGACTCAATCAAAGATTTAATCTCAAGTGCCATACGATCCAATACTTTAGGATCTATACCAAACCCTTCTTCACCAACAAGTGCTTCACCACTCAATTTTAATAAAATACGACGATAAGCAGATTTAGGATTAGTGCTCATAATTTCATTCCTTTAGTTGAAATAATACCGATTTTTTAAAAAAATTATAATAAGTACTTTTAAAAAATAAGTCTTTAACTAGCTTATAAAAGCAACAAATTATGTTACTTTTGAATACAAAAGAACCGCAGCTCGGCCGCGGTTCTTTGATTACAATATGTTAGTGTATAAAACCATAACTTATTGTTTTAAAGAAATTACTTAGAAGCAGCCATTGTAGCAGCAACTTCAGCAGCAAAATCTTCTACTTTTTTCTCAATACCTTCGCCTACTTCTAAACGAACAAAAGAGACAACGTCTGCATTTGCACCTTTAAGAAGTTTAGCAACAGAGATTGATGGGTCTTTAATGAACGACTGACCAGTTAAGCTTACTTCACCAGTAAACTTAGCCATACGACCACTTACCATCTTCTCTGCGATTTCAGCAGGTTTACCACTGTCGATAGCGATTTGTAATTGAATTTCTTTTTCTTTAGCAACTACGTCTGCAGGTACATCTTCAGGTTTAACAAACTGTGGAGATGCAGCAGCAACGTGCATTGCGATATCTTTAGCTAGTTCAGCGTCACCGCCAGTTAGCACAGAGATAACACCGATTTTACGGCTGTGTACGTAAGCGCCAAGGTTTTCACCTTCAACGATTTGTAAACGACGTACAGAGATGTTTTCACCAATTTTAGCAACTAAAAGCTCACGAGCTTCATCAACAGTGATGTCGTCGTATGCAAGTGCGTTTAGTGCTTCAACAGAGTCAACTTTGTTTGCAAGAGCGATATCAGCAGCTTTTTCAGCAAATGCTAAGAAGCTTTTATCCATTGCAACGAAGTCTGTTTCACAGTTAACTTCGATGATTAATGCTGTAGTACCGTCTGTTTTAGCAAAGATAGCACCTTCAGCAGCAATACGGCCTGCTTTTTTAGCTGCTTTAATTGCACCTGATTTACGCATGTTTTCAATTGCAAGGTCGATGTCGCCATCTGCCTCAACTAATGCTTTTTTACAATCCATCATACCCGCAGCTGTGCGGTCACGAAGTTCTTTAACTTGCTTAGCTGTAATAGCCATCGTTTGAATTCCTATATTATTTCTATAAAAAAGGGGCCATATAGACCCCTGATAACCAACCAAATATTGGTTAATAAGAGCTTCTATTTAAAGAAGAGCTTATTTCTCAGCTGATTCTTCTTCAACAAAACCTTCAGCGACTACTACTTCTGCAGTACGGCCTTCTTTAACAGCTTCAGCAGCTGCACTTAAGTAAAGCTTAACTGCACGGATAGCATCATCATTACCAGGAACGATGTAATCGATGTTA
This sequence comes from Psychromonas aquatilis, assembly GCF_038155185.1. Taxonomy (NCBI): domain Bacteria; kingdom Pseudomonadati; phylum Pseudomonadota; class Gammaproteobacteria; order Alteromonadales; family Psychromonadaceae; genus Psychromonas; species Psychromonas aquatilis. The sequence continues at coordinate 59,938 of NZ_JBAKAZ010000002.1, read as the reverse complement.
TCTGGGCAAGAGTTAGTATCTACAACAGCGATAACTGGAATACCTAGGTTATTCGCTTCTTTAATTGCAATGTGCTCGTGATCTGCATCGATTACGAAGATTGCATCTGGGATACCACCCATGTTTTTGATACCACCAAGTGTTTTTTCAAGTTTTTCTAATTCACGAGTACGCATAAGCGCTTCTTTCTTAGTTAACTTGTCAAAAGTACCGTCTTGGCTTTGAGTTTCAAGATCTTTCAAACGTTTGATCGATTGACGAACTGTTTTCCAGTTAGTCAACATACCACCTAACCAGCGGTGATCAACGTAAAATTGGTCACATGAGATAGCAGCTTCTTTAACAGCTTCTGAAGCTGCACGTTTAGTACCAACAAAAAGGATTTTACCTTTTTTAGCAGCTTTAGCTTCTAAGAAGTTAAGCGCTTGGTTAAACATAGGAACTGTTTTTTCAAGGTTGATGATATGAACTTTATTACGAGCACCAAAAATGAATGGTTTCATTTTTGGGTTCCAGTAACGAGTTTGGTGACCGAAGTGAACGCCTGCTTGTAGCATATCGCGCATTGATACTGTTGCCATTTGAATTTCCTCTTTAAGGGGTTAGGCCTCCACACATCCCATACACTCGACCATATTCTTCATAAACTGAAGTAGGCACCCCGAGTGACGTGTCGATGCGTGTGTGTTATTTAAGTAATAATCCTTAATATTCAACGCATTAAATTGCATTGAATGAATTATATTGGTTATTCGAGAAAGTGACTAAAAAAATAATCTATCAGACTCGGTGCGCTTTATAGCACAGTTATCGAATTAGCTCAATAAATAGCGTGCTAAATAATGATTTTTTAACAATCAACAAAAGCCGTAATCCCTTACACTGAACAAGGCTTTGTTGTTATTATTTTGTCTAGCACCAAAGCGGAAAATTCTTTATAGTTATATATAAATTATTCACTCCAAAAAGTATAGAGACATTAGATGGCTGGACTTATAAAAACTGCTCAAGAAATAGAAAAAATGCGCATTGCAGGACAACAAGCTGCAGATGTATTAACTATGATAGAACCTTATGTAAAAGTAGGTGTTACCACAAATGAACTGAATCAACTTTGCCATGACTTTATTGTTAATGTCCAAGGTGGTATTCCAGCACCATTAAACTACCATGGTTTCCCTAAATCTATTTGTACTTCAATAAACCATGTAGTTTGTCACGGCATCCCTAATGACAAACCACTAAAAGACGGTGATGTAATCAACCTAGATATCACTGTTATTAAAGATGGTTATCACGGTGATACGTCAAAAATGTTTATGGTTGGAAACACTTCAATTCTAGCAAACCGTTTAGCACGTGTAACACAAGAGTGTTTATACATTGGTATTAAAATGGTTAAGCCAGGTGTTCGCTTAGGTGACATCGGTGCAGCGATTCAAAAACACGCAGAAAACCATAACTACTCAATCGTACGCGAATATTGTGGCCACGGTATTGGCGCTGGCTTCCACGAAGAACCACAAGTATTACATTACGGTAAAAAAGGCACTGGCGAAGTATTAAAAGCAGGTCAATGTTTTACTATTGAGCCAATGCTTAATGCCGGTAAGCGCGATTGTAAAGTACTACGTGACGAATGGACTGTTGTCACTAAAGATAAAAAACTATCAGCACAATGGGAACATACACTGTTAGTGACAGAAACAGGTGTTGAAATCTTAACACTTCGTCCTGAAGAAACAATTGAGCGTATCATTAACCCAGAATAAACGTGAACAGCCTGTAAGGTTTACCTCACTTACAGGCATCAACATCGAGGCTTTAAATGGACTTTGAACAACACTCCCCACTTATCATTGAAGAAAATAACCTAACTATCCCCTTTCTAAAAAAACACTTACACACTTTCTCAGACTGGCAACTTGAACAATTCGAAGCGAAACAACCTATCAATCAAATTGTTGCCACTCGTTCACAATATATTGACCAATTACTAAGCCGTTTATGGAATATGCTTGGTTTGAACGAAAATAAAGATCTGAGCTTATTAGCTGTGGGTGGATATGGTCGTGGCGAGTTACATCCTAAGTCTGACATTGACCTACTTATTTTATCTGATAATAAATTTGATAAACAATCCGAAGAAAAAATAAGTCAGTTAATCACTTGGTTATGGGACTTAAAATTGGATGTGGGTAACAGTGTCCGTAATATCAAAGACTGTATCGAACAGGGTAAAACGGATATTACTATTGCGACGAGTATGATTGAGTCACGTTTACTGGCAGGTAATGAAGATACATTTGATAAGTTACAAGTCGCCATCAACCACGCAAAATTCTGGCCTTCTGATAAGTTTTTTATTGCCAAAAAAGAAGAACAAATATCCCGCCATAAAAACTGTCGAGGTGATGGTTATAGTCTAGAGCCTGATATCAAAAATGGTAGTGGTGGCTTACGCGATATACAAACCATTGCATGGATTGCAAAACGTCATTTTGATGCACACAGTTTATTAGAGCTGACTTCCTATGGGTACATCACTCAAGGCGAATATCATGAAATTAATGACTGCCAGGCTCAGTTATGGCGCATCCGCTTTGCATTACACACGGTAACCAGTCGCCCCGATAACCGACTGTTGTTCGACTTTCAAAGTGATGTGGCTAAATTATTAGGTTATACAGGGCAACGTAATGAAGCAGTAGAACAAATGATGAAAACGTTCTACCAGACAATACGTCGTGTAAAAGAGTTGAATGGAATGTTATTACAATATTTCGATGAAGCGATTTTAGGTAATATCACCACCAAATTTCATGATATAGATGATCACTTTCGGATACGTGGAGATAAGATTGAATTAACCACATCAGGTTACTTTCAAGAAAACCCAGAAGCGATGTTACAATTATTTGTACACATTGCAGAAGATGACCGTATAAAAGGTATTTATTCAACCACACTACGTGAATTAAGAGAAGCAAGGCGTTGCCTAACCCATTGGTTGCAAAACATCCCGGAATGCCGTCACGTATTCATGGAGATAATCAAACACCCTCGTGGAATGGGGCTCCCCTTTACTTTAATGCATGAGCACGGGGTGTTAGCCGCTTATATTCCTCAATGGAGTCGCATTGTTGGACAAATGCAGTTTGACCTTTTCCATGCTTATACGGTTGATGCACACACTCATAAGCTAGCTAAGTTCATCTATAACTATCCAACTAACAAAGAAGATTTCCCGTTAGCACATCAAATTTTCGGGATCATCGAAAAGCCTGAATTGCTGTTTTTAGCCACTATATTTCATGATATTGCAAAAGGCCAGCAAGGAGATCACTCTACACTAGGAGCTGTCGATGCCTTGGCTTTTTGTGAATTACATGGTTTATCCCGACACGAAAGTCGAGTGGTTGCTTGGTTAGTAGAGCACCACCTAACCATGTCAGTAACAGCACAACGACGTGATATCAGCGATCCAAATGTAATTATCACCTTTGCTAAAGAAGTGCGTGATGAAAAACACCTTAACTTATTATACTGTTTAACCGTCGCTGATATATGTGCAACTAATGAAGAAACTTGGAATAGCTGGAAAGCGAGTTTATTGCGTGATCTTTATAATAAGACCGTCAACATGTTAAGACGTGGCTTAGAGAATCCGCCTGATATTCGCGATCGTATCCGCGATCGACAACAAAAAAGTCTGAGCATCTTAGAAACAAAATACGGAATAACCAAAGAGCAAGTTAAACCTTTATGGAAACGTTTTAAATTAAACTATTTTTTTCGTTATACCACTGCACAGATTTGTTGGCATACGCAGCACCTTTTAAAACATAAGGATCAAAGTAAACCCTTAGTTTTAATTAGTACTAAAAATGCCCGTGGTGGCAGTGAAATTTTTGTTTATCATAAGGATATGCCGGTTTTATTTTCTTCTGTGGTCACGGAAATAGATAATAAAAAATTAGGGGTACATGATGCAAAAATTTTATCTAGTCGCGACAACTACTCACTGAGTACATTTACTGTATTGGAAGAGGATGGTGAGCACATAGACAGCGATAAAATCAATCGCTTACGTGAAGCTATTGTTGATACGCTCTCTAAACCACATATTGTAAATTCAAATATAATTCGTTTGGAACGTGTTAAGCGCCCGTTTAAGTTCGAGCCTAGAATAACCTTTTTACCGACGCGAAGAAAACGCACACAAATTGAAATAGTGGCATTTGATGCACCTGGGATATTAGCTAATATTGGTACGGTGTTCGTTGACCACGGTTTAATGCTAGATACCGCGAAAATCACCACTATTGGTGAAAGAGCTGAAGATTTATTTATTGTATCAACTGCTGATGGCGACTCACTTACTGAAGAGCAAGAAGAGAAGTTAAAGGCTAGCTTGATGTATGAATTAAGTCCAAGTACTTAAAAGTTAAACTATACAGCTTAAAAGAAAAAACCAGTTGCCCGAGGGTAACTGGTTTTTTTAGTTGATCACAGCGTAAAGTAATCTCGTCAATCTCACTCAGCCTTACTATTCGATAGTATCAGTCAAACATAACAAACCCATGTTCAAGCAGAGTCAGTGTGACTTTATCACCGATCTTAAATAAAACACTATCATAACAATGATTACTATATTTTATGACAAACTCTTGAGCAGCAAAACGCACCTTAATTTGCTGAGAAGCCCCTTGGAAATCCACCTGCTCAACCACTGCATCGCCTCTTTGGTCATGCTTTATGTCGATGTGCTCTGGTCGAAGCAATAAACGCTGTTTCTGCCCTTTTTTATGGTTACTTTGATGCTTACTTGTTAACACACCAAAACAGCTCTGATAGGTCGACTCATCAAGCACAGTGACATCGATATAGTTTGCTTGTCCCATAAAGTTAGCAACATACATTGAATTTGGCTTACGGTATAAGGTTTGAGCATCATCAATTTGGACAATTTTTCCGGCTTGCATCAAGGCAATACGATCTGCAAATGCAAAACCTTCTTCTTTTGAGTGCGTAACAAATAAAGCGCTCATTTTTTTTTGCTTTAGTAATAAGCGGATTTCATGAATCAGCTGAAAACGCACATGTTGATCCAAATTTGAAAACGGCTCATCTAACAGCATTAATTCAGGTTGATAAGCTAACGCACGTGCAATCGCAATACGTTGCTGCTGTCCGCCAGAAAGTTGGTGAGGATAACGCTCGCTCATTTCATTTAATTGCACTAATGCTAACATCTCTTCAACACGTTGCTGCTTTTGTTGTTGAGAAAGCTTACTGGTCAGTGAGAAAGCCACATTATCGAAAACATTAAGGTGGGGAAATAATGCATAATCTTGAAAGATCAAACCAATTTTACGTTTCTCAGGAGCAACATTGATATCAATATCATTCATCACTTTTTGGCGAATGCTAATTTTACCGGTTAACTCACTTTGCAGCCCTGCAACCGCGCGTAACAAAGTTGTTTTTCCACAGCCACTTTCACCTAATAAACAAACAATTTCATTGTCGTTTAAGGTTAAATTTAATCCATCTAACACTAATGTTTTTTGATAAGAACAACTTAACTCTTGAATATCTAAGGCGCTCATTAAACTTTCTTCTCTAATAAGTTATTAACAATAATAAATGGGATCAACCCTAGCACAATAATCAATAATGCAGGTAAAGCTGCATACTCAATCATTTCATCAGATACAAATTGATATACATAAGTTGCTAATGTTTCAAAGTTAAACGGCCTTAATAACAATGCCGCTGGTAATTCTTTCATGGCTTCAATAAACACTAAAATAAAAGCAGTTAGCATCCCTTTACGAATTAATGGCATATTAACTCGCCATAGTGTTTTAACAGCACCATTACCTAAGGTTCTTGAGGCTAAATCTAAAGAAGGGGCAACTTGTACTAAACTACTATCAACACTCCCTACAGCAATCGCAGTAAAGCGAACAAGATAACCTAAAACGAGAATAATTAAAGAGCCTGAAAAAACCAGCCCTACTGGTGATAAATCCAAGCTTAATAATAAATCATTTAATAAATGGTCAAGGTTAGTTAATGGAATTAACACGCCAATAGCGACTACCGTACCCGGCACTGCGTAACCTAAAGAGGATAAACGAATACTCGACTTAGCGGCTAACCCAGGCGTTAAACGTTGATAAAAATTGACAATTAAAGCAACAAACAGCGCTAAAAAAGCCACTAAAAATGCTAACCATAAACTATTAAGAGTGTAATCAAATAGCTCTTCATTTAACGAAGCTTTGAAATAATAAACGGCATAATAAACTAACGTACTAATTGGAATAAATAGTGACAGGCTTAATAATGTCCAAATAAATATTAATGTGCCCCACTTTCTCCAGCCAGCTAATACAAAACGCAAATCAACCTGTCCGCTGTTATTGCGCTGATAAACTCTTTGTTTACGGCGGCTATAATTCTCTAACGAGATCAGTCCGACTAACACAAGTAACATCACTGAAGATATTTTCGCGGCAGTAGTTAAGCTACCTAATTCCAACCAAGTATCATAAATAGCAGTAGTCAGTGTATGGACAGCGAAATAGTTTACCGTAGCAAAGTCCCCTAATGTCTCCATTGCAATTAATGAAATACCAACGGCCATAGCAGAACGGGACAAAGGGAGACTGACACGGAAAAATGCTTTAGTTGGTGGTAGGCCAAGTGTTCTAGCTGCTTGAAATAGTCCTGCTGACTGGGTTAAAAAAGCACTTCTTAATAATAAGTATAAATAAGGAAAAAGTGATAATGCTAAAATAACAGAAGCACCAAACAAGGTGCGAATATCAGGAAAGTAATAATCATTAACGGATTGCCAGCCAAAAAACGACCGTAAAAATAGCTGAACTGGCCCAGCAAAGTCTAATAAATCAGTATAGACAATAGCCACAATATAGGGAGGCATTGCTAATGGCAGCATTAACACCCATTGTAATTTTTTACGTCCGGGGAATTCACAACAGGCCACAAGCCAAGCGGAAGGTAATGCAAATAGAATACTAATTGCAACGACAGTAATAATGACCAGAACGGAGTTGCTAATATAAGTGAATAAAACGGTATCTAAAAGATGTGTAAAACTGCCATTTTCATCGATATTAAATGCGCTAATAAAAATGGCAATAATTGGGGATAACAAACTACAAGTTACTACCCATGGTAATAACTTGTAGAGGGTTGACTTAGAGATCAAATTTCACTTCATCCATCATCTTAATTGCCGCTTCATGTTGTGCCGCAATATCCGCTAATTTAAGATCATCTTGCTTGAATTCACCCCAAGATGAAACTAACTCAGAAGGTTTCACGTCAACTTTTACTGGGTATTCAAAGTTGATTTCAGCATACATACCTTGCGCAACATCACCAGATAAGAACTCAATTAATTTAATCGCATTTTCTTTATTTGGTGCATATTTAGTAACCGCAACACCACTTATATTAACATGAGTACCTGTAGTTTTTTGATTTGGGAAGTTGATATGTACCGCTTCAGCCCAAGAAACTTGTTTAGGGTCATTTAACATTTTACCTAGGTAGTAGCTATTAGTTAATGCATAGTCACATAAGCCTTCTTTAACAGCTTTTACTTGCGCACGGTCGTTACCTTGTGGTTTACGAGCTAAGTTTGCTTTTAGGCCTTCTAACCATTCTTTAGCTTTTGCTTCACCTTCATGAGCAATAATCGATGCTAATAATGATACATTGTAAGGATGTTTGCCTGAACGCATACACACTTTACCTTTGAAGGCAGGTGTTGCTAAGTCTTGGTAAGTAATATCAGGAACAGGACCAACGCGATCAACTGAAGAATAAATACTACGAGCACGGCTAGTTAATGCAAACCATTGCTCATCTTCGCCGTGGAATTTACTTGGAATATTTTTATTTAAAACATCACTATTAACAGATTGAGCTAAACCATCTTCAGTGAATAATGCTAAACGGCTAAAGTCAGAAGTTAACATAATATCTGCTGTTGATAGCTTTCCTTCACGCTTAATACGTTCAATCAGGCCTTTCTTAGCGAATAATACGTTTACTTTAATGCCAGTTTCCGCAGTGAACTCTTCCATCATAGGTTCAACTAGGAAAGGTTGACGATATGAATAAACGTTTACCTCTTCCGCAGCAAAAGACATTGAACTTGCTAATACTGATGCACCAACTAATAAACTAGTAGATATTTTTTTAATAGACATTTTTCTTCCTGTAAATGAGTATAATTAACAACGCCATACTATTGAGAATAATTACTATTTACAAGCTTAATTCCTCTCTATTTTTAAAATTGTGACCCCAAGTTATTAATAATTAATTAATCAACAGCTGAACATATTCAATTGTCTATAATATAATCAATAACTTGCTAACCATCATTATATTATAATACCTACTAACCTAAGTTTTTAAAAATATACACGAACCACTGATACTGCAACACAACCAGGGCGGCGAGTGCCTTGAATTTCAATAGATATCTCTTTTTCTATCTCCAATCCTCTTTTAATCGGCGATACTTTGATTAATCGACTATGTGCTCTTATGGTCGAGCCTGTTTTTACAGGATAAGGAAAGCGTACTTGGTTTAACCCATAATTGACCGTCATTTTGACATTAGGGTAAGCAGGTTTACTAGCATCCACACTTCCCGTTAAGTAAGGCAATAAAGAAAGTGTTAAAAAGCCATGAGCAATAGTGGTTTTAAAAGGTGATTCAACTTTCGCTCTTTTTACATCATTATGTAGCCACTGATGATCACCAGTAACATGGGAAAATTGATCCACACAATCTTGAGTTACGGTAAACCATTCTCCAACATGAATCTCTTTGCCTATTTGAGTCTGCAAGCACAAGAAAAGCTCACGAGCCTCAGAAGAAACTTGTACAGGAGCTTGAGCCACTTTAATTGACTCACCATTTTCTAAAATAGAATATTCTCTAATCCAAGATAAGATATTCTCACGTTTATAGTTGGTTTTTTTTAAAAATAACGAGTAATAATCTCGGACAGCCGGAGACATCCATTGCTTGAAATCGAAAGCAAATTTTTGCATTACATCTTCTTTATATTTATTAATATTAATCTTTTTCATGAAATGGCTTCCTCTCGACTATCATTTATTAAGTATTTAATGAGGCATTTATCTCATTTAATACTGCGACAGGATCATTAGCTTGCGTTATCGGACGGCCTATCACTAAATAATCCGAACCACTATCAATCGCTTGTTTAGGCGTTTTAATTCTACGTTGGTCACCAGCATCCGAGCCTGCAGGTCTAATTCCAGGGGTAATAAGCTTAAATGAGCTGCCTAATAGTCCTTTCAATTCTTCGGCTTCATGTGATGAACAAACAACACCATCTAAGCCTGATACTTTAGTTAATGTAGCCAAGCGCTTAACCTGCTCTGCGGGTGTTAATGTAATACCTAATTCATTAAGATCACTTTGATCCATACTGGTTAACACTGTTACAGCAATTAATAACGGCGCCTTATCTCCATAAGGCTTTAAAATCTCCTTTGCTGCTTCCATCATTCGACGGCCGCCACCTGCATGCACATTCACCATCCATACGCCTAAGTCTGCAGCCGCTTTCACCGCTTTAGCAACCGTATTAGGAATATCATGAAACTTCAGATCCAAAAAGACATCAAAGCCCTTATCAACAATAAGTTTTACAAAGTCAGGCCCAAAATGCGTAAACATTTCTTTACCTATTTTTAAGCGACAAGTGCCCGGATCGAGCTGTTCAATAAAGGTTAATGCTTGTTGTTTATCGTCATAATCAAGCGCGATCACAACCTTAGGGTCGATTAATTGAGTCATTTTCTTTCCTATTTCACTATTTGTAATAAGTAACACTAGTTTGTTAATTAATGGTTTTTGACGACAATCGAGGTATCACCTCATGGTTACTCCCCATCTAACCCTCTAATAGGTTTAATACGTCCCCAATCTTTACAAGAAGGACACTGCCAAAACAGCTTCTTAGTTGAATAACCACACTTTTGACAACGATACTGTGGTCTAAAAGTAATTTGTTCTGTCACCAATTTATGCAAAAAATCGATGCTTTCTCGTTCACTATCTGATTGCGCTAAGCGTAAATGATAGGTCATCAAATGGTTAAAGCCCTTCATCGTTGGATGACGGCGTAACTCCTGCAACATAAATGATTGCGCTTGCTTAACACTTTTAAATTCGGCAATCAGGTTCGCTAACAAGATAACAGCACTTGCCCCGCCCCCTAATCCAACAATACGTTGTAAATAAACAATTAATGATTGCTCGGTATGTAGCTGTTGATGTAATCCATATAATCTTTCTAAAATAACCTCAGTGAAATCAACATCCAGCTCAGGTACTTTTTCTAACATTTCGACCGCTTTCTCTAACTGCGCATTTTGGGCATAATAATCAGCCATTGCAAGGCAAGCTTGGATACAACCAGGGAAGATAACTAAGGCCTTTTGATATAACTTTACTGCTTGTTTTTGCTGATCAGGCTCAGTCATTTCATCAGCGAGACTGCAATATAAATAAGCAAGGGTCCTTGGCTTAGCTTGGTTTTTCCCCATTTTATTTAATTGTTCAGTACAATTTATCGCTTCTTGCCAGTCCTTTAACTGTTGATAAATCAGTAATAAATTTTCTAATGCAACACATCTATATTCTGCAGACTCTTTTAATTTGATAAATACTTCTTCACTGCGGTCAAATAAGCCCGATTGATAAAAGTCTTTTCCTAGCTGCAACATCGCTAAATCACGCTGCTCAAGAGTAAGAGAAGGTCGGGCGATAAGGTTTTGATGAATACGGATAGCGCGCTCTACTTCACCGTTTTGACGGAACAAGTTACCAAGCGCAAGATGAGTTTCAATTGTTTCATCATCGACATCTAATAATGCGATGAAATGATCGACAGCTTTATCAGGTTGTTCATTGAGTAGAAAGTTTAAGCCTTGGACATAATCTCTACTAAGCTGATTACCCTTTTTTTGCTTTTTTTGATAAACGCTGCGCACACCCATATACCAGCCATAAAAGGCCGCAACGGGGAGCAGGAGGAAGAATATTTCTTGCACTAAGTGTTATTCTTGTGAAATGCGGTCACGTACATTATTGAGCTCTTTACGCTGCTTAGCGTTTAATTTATGTAGTTTACGATTCTTCATTTTTAGCTTTAGGAAGAAATAGCTTGCCAAACTAAGTGCACCAGCAAACCCTAAAGTAAAGATGATGGCTAATAATGTAGATAAACGTAACTCATTCTGCGCAATAATATAATTGACTGTAACAAGCTGTTGGTTTTTTAAACCCAACACGATCACAATGATCAGGAATACAATAGTGATTAATATAGTTAGAAATCGTTTCATAGGTCCTACCCGCACAAGAATAAAGAATGATTAGTGTATTATAAATCAACCAGGGAATAAATCATTGATATGAATCGTTTAACATTACCCACATAAATCTTAATTAAGTGAGGTAAAGAGGAGTGAATATGCAAAAACAGATAGATAAAAAAATAGTGCCTTTCAGCACTATTTTTATTTATAACGATTACTGTTAAGCATTAATCGCATTAACTCGTTCTCTCAATGCTTTACCCGGTTTGAAGTGAGGGACATACTTACTTCCCAATTCAACCTTATCTCCCGTTTTAGGATTACGGCCGACTCGTGGAGCACGGTAATGTAGAGAGAAACTACCAAAGCCTCTAACCTCAATTCGCTCGCCAGAGGCAAGTGAATCAGTCATCAGCATTAATGTTTCCTTTACACAATCTTCAACTTCTTTAACCGACAATTGAAAGTGTTTGCTGGTTAGTCTTTCGATCAAATCAGATTTAGTCATAACTTACCTCGTATTATTTGAATACAAATTTAAACAAACGTTAAGTTAATGCATTAAAAGGTGGTTGCAATAACCACCTCTAATTATTTGCCTTTAGCAGCGTTAAACGCGTCAAGCATTGCATTACCCATGCTAGCTTCATCTTGCTGTTTCAAGCTATCGATAGCATCTTTTTCTTCTGCTTCGTCTTTTGCTTTGATTGATAAGCTGATTACGCGGTTTTTACGATCAACACCAACGTATTTAGCTTCAACAGATTCACCAGCTTTTAATACTGTAGATGCATCTTCGATACGGTCACGTGAGATATCAGCAACACGAATGTAACCTTCAACACCTTCAACAAGAGCAACAGTAGCACCTTTAGCATCAACTTCAGAAATAGTACCTGTAACAATAGCACCTTTCTTGAATTCAGCTAAGTAGTTATTGAATGGGTCAGCAGCGATTTGCTTGATACCTAGAGAGATACGTTCACGCTCTGGGTCAACTTGTAATACAACAGCTTCGATTTCGTCGCCTTTTTTGTAATCAAGTACAGCTTTTTCGCCTTCAACTTCCCAACTGATGTCAGAAAGGTGAACTAGACCGTCGATGTTTCCGTCAAGACCGATGAAGATACCGAAGTCAGTGATAGATTTAATCTTACCAGAAACTTTTTGTCCTTTATCGTGTGTTGAAGAGAACTCTTCCCACGGGTTAGCTTTACACTGTTTAAGACCTAGAGAAATACGACGACGTTCTTCGTCGATATCTAGAACCATAACTTCAGCCATGTCACCTAAGTTAACAACTTTAGATGGGTGGATGTTTTTGTTAGTCCAATCCATTTCAGAAACGTGAACAAGACCTTCTACGCCTTCTTCAATTTCTACGAAACAACCGTAATCAGTTAAGTTTGTTACTTTACCAGTTAAACGAGTTGATTCTGGGTAACGCTTAGCGATTGCAACCCATGGATCTTCACCTAATTGCTTAAGACCTAGAGATACACGAGTACGCTCACGGTCAAACTTAAGTACTTTAACGTTGATTTCTTCACCAACAGTTACAATTTCACTTGGGTGTTTAACACGTTTCCAAGCCATATCTGTGATATGTAATAGGCCGTCTACACCACCTAAGTCTACGAAAGCACCGTAGTCAGTTAGGTTCTTAACGATACCTTTAACTTCTTGGCCTTCTTGTAGGTTTTCAAGAAGTTCATCACGTTCAACACTGTTTTCAGTTTCGATAACAGCACGACGAGATACAACAACGTTGTTGCGTTTTTGGTCTAGCTTGATCACTTTGAATTCAATATCTTTGTTTTCAAGGTGAGCAGTGTCACGTACCGGACGTACGTCAACTAATGAGCCAGGTAGGAAAGCACGGATACCGTTTAATTCAACAGTGAAACCACCTTTAACTTTACCGTTAATTACACCGATAACTGTTTCTTGGTCTTCGTACGCTTTCTCTAATTGGATCCAAGCTTCATGACGTTTAGCTTTTTCGCGAGAAAGTTTAGTTTCACCGAAACCGTCTTCTACAGCGTCTAGCGCTACATCACAAACATCGCCAACTTCAACTTCAACTTCGCCTGCAGCGTTCTTGAATTCTTCAACTGGGATAGCAGCTTCAGATTTAAGGCCTGCATCAACGAATACTAAGTTGTTGCTAATACGTACGATTGTACCTTTAACAATTGTACCTGGGCGAGTTTCTACTTGTTGAAGAGATTCTTCAAATAGTTCAGCAAAAGATTCCATCATCTATTTATTCACACTTATTTTATACAACCACATACAATCCATTAGTATGGGAGGCAAGAAAGATTACCACTCCATCCTTGAAGTAGCTTTTATAAACAACTGATTATTCAGTTGAAATTTTTAGTTTAAGCGCCACTAAGTTTAAAATTTGCTCAACTACTTCATCAACCGTTAAGGTTGTTGAGTCAATAACAAATGCATCATCAGCGGGCCGAAGTGGAGCAACAGCTCGGTTACGATCTCGGTGATCACGTTCTTTAATCTCGCTCAAAATTTGCGCGATGCTAACATTAAAGCCTTTGCCTTGCAACTGATTAAACCTACGCTGTGCTCGCTCTTCGGCACTAGCATCTAGAAAAATCTTAAGCTTTGCGTCAGGAAATACAACGGTTCCCATATCACGACCATCAGCAATTAAGCCGGGTTTTTGCAGAAAAGCTTTTTGACGAGCTAACAATGCAGATCGTACCTCTTGAATAGAAGCAACTTCAGATGCCGCTTTTCCAACTTCTTCTGTACGCAACTTATCGCCAACATTTTCGCCGCTTAATAAAGTATCAACACCCTCACCATTTGAAACAAAGGAAACTTCTAAAGCAAGCGCTAAATCCGCTAATCCTGATTTATCATCTAAGTTCACTTTTTGTTGTAAAGCAGCATAAGCAAGGATTCGATATAATGCCCCACTATCTAATAAATGCCAATTTAGTTTCTTGGCAAGAACATGACATACCGTACCTTTGCCTGACCCGCTTGGCCCATCGATAGTAATTAATTTTGAAATTGACATTGTCACCTCAAGGTTGTGATTAAACTTTTTCTGCTTTAATTTTTTTAACGTTTATTCTATTTCATCTAGAAAACTGTCTAATTCATCTTCTAGTTGTTGTTGTGCTCCCTGTTGCTTCAAGCGAATAAACTCATCCGTGCTTTCAACATTAGAATTAAACTTATTGTATTCGTATTGAATATAAGCTTCTTTTACAAAGATATATGAATCCAGAGATTGCTCTATTAAAATCTCTTGGCCTAATAATCCTTCACGAACATCAAGTCCATTTAATCCCCATACCACGCCTGACTGCCACCAGTTAAAATAAGAGCCAGGGAAATACAGCCCATCAACGACATTACCCACTAAAATCCTTGTACTACGAGGCCCTATAAATGGCAACATTAAATAAGGTCCGTGTGGTACAGACCAGCGCCCTAATACATTACCAAAGGTCTCTCTTTTACGTTCGATACCGCCATATTTAGCAACATCAAATAACCCTAAAAGGCCAAATGTTGAATTAAAAGCAAACCTAAACAAAGAGTTAGTCGCGCGACCAAACTCTAACTGTAATAAGTTATTTACCATAGTTGAGGGTTCATCTAAGTTTAAAACCATATTATTTATTGCAACACGGCCGCCTTTAGGTACCCAGTCAACATAGGTTTCAGTCACTGGTTTATAAATATAACCATCTAAAACATAGTAGTTAAAATCCCACACTAAGCGATTGACTGGCTCGATAGGATCACTCATGTAAGTCTCTCTATCCCCTTGAACGGATTGAGAATAGGTATTATGGCTAATGAGTATTAAGCATAATGATAAGAGCGTTCGATGTAGCATATAAAAGATCCAAATAAATAATGATAGATTCAAATAACAAAAAGCTTAGCTAGAGTTGTTGATTGATTCTAATACTAATAGGGGTTGTCTGTCCTGCTTTAATAACGTCACTTTCGCCAAACCATTGGCCATCACTTTGATTAACAGTGCCATCACTAGAAATACGCGCTTTAACTTTAAATTCAGGATAGTCGCTCAACTTCACATTTTGCATCATGGCATTTAAATCCGATAGATCAACACTCACAGGAAAATCTAAAATAGGCATTTTAATCGCTGCAATCGGGATAGCAGGGCCATTAATCGATTGTGCATAGATAAATAACGTATTACCTTTAGTATAAATAACATCACCTGATACCGTGACATTAACCCGGTAACTGATGTTATCGACCGCCTTATTTTGTGAGTCTACTGCCTTTTCAGCAGCGGCTTCTGCTAAGGTTAATTGTTTTTGTGCATAGGCAATACTGCCTTTTAACATATTAAACTTTTCACTACCTGATTCAACTAACGGCAACATTTTTTTCCAGCGCTGAATAGCAGCAGAGAAATCTTTGTTTTGTATCGCTAAAAAGGCATACATGGACCAAGCATCATAATTATCTGGTTCTGTTGTTAGCAAGTCTATTAACGCTGCTTCAGCAGTGGCTTGTTCGAATTGGTCGCCAATTTTCATTTTTAATTCGATATATTCAAGCTTAATTTGAGTATTATCAGGAGATGCTTTTAAGGCTTTTTCGATCCCCCCTATCGCTAACTCTGTATCTTGAAAGATACGCCCTAAACGACTATATAAAACCCAACCTTGACTATCATCTGGTTGTTCAGCTAAATGTGTTCTTAAGCCAATCAATAGATCTTCTAACTCTTGCTCATTAGGTTGGCTATTAGTTTGTTCGAATAATTTGTTATAGGTTGCAGGATAACGTTGCAAAGAGGCATCCCAATCTTTCACTTTATCAAAACTACCAATCAAACTATATAAGGCAACACTGCTTATCACTAAAAAAACAATGCCAGGGATCCAAATCCCTTTAGTGCTATTGTTTTTAATACCTTTTTTCTCTTCAATATCATCCAATAAATTATATTGAAGCTCAGCAACCAGCCCCTCTTTATCAACTACAATACCCTGTTGTATATCTTCTTCAACCTCTTTAAGGCGAATATCGTAAAGTTCATGATTCAATTGATTACGACGTTCTAGGTTAATAGACTCAGTATTTCTATTACGTATAAAATGGATGATAATAACACTACAAAATAGTATTAATAATGACGCGATAGCAATCATAAACGGTACAATCATGACTTTTGGTCCTTAGTATGCTGCTTTAATAATTGCTGTAATTTATCTTGTTCCTTTACATCCAAGTTATTTATTTTTTTTGATTTAGCGTTCACTTGTTTAATCAGTACTACGACTCCTAAAATAATAAACAACAATGGGCCTAACCATAAAAAGATAGTCGCTGGAGTGATTGGTGGATCATAACGAACAAAATTACCAAAACGAGCCACCATATAATCAATAACCTGTTGTTTAGATTGCCCACTTTTCACTAATTCATAAGTTTTATTACGTAAATCCTTTGCCAACTCAGCATTCGAATCAGCAATATTGTTATTTTGACATTTAGGGCAGCGTAAAAGCTTAGTCAACTCATGAAAAGTCTGTTCTTGTTGTGCATTATCAAACTCAAAAGCCTCTATTGCAGCTTGGCTAGATTGGCTAAAGAATAATGTAGCGGTTATCAACAAAAAGGCCATTAAGTGATTGACTTTAAATAACAACACTATTCCATTTCCTCATATATTGCTTTTATCTTATCGTCCCAAACCTGCTGATTTAAGTCTCCGACATGGCGATAACGAATGATCCCGTTACTATCAATTAAAAACGTTTCAGGTGCACCATAAACGCCTAAATCCATTCCTAACATACCACTATCATCGTATAAGCTAATTTTATAAGGGTCATGTAAATCATTTAACCAACGAATTGCTTTTTTGCGATCATCTTTATAGTTCATGCCGACAATATATAAACCTTGATTGGCTAATTCATTTAAATATTTATGCTCTGCATAACAAGTTGGACACCAAGTCGCCCAAACATTTAATAGCATTTTTTGCCCTTTAAAAATACTCGCGTCATATTGCTTATTTTCATCATAGATATCTTGCAAGGTAAAGTCTGGTACTGCTTTTCCAACTAATGCAGATTCTAATTTACTAGGGTCACTTCCTTTCAATAAAGGTGTCGCTAAAAATGCAGCACCAATAATAAAAATCACAAAAGGGATAAGTAGCTTCTTATTAAACATGCTGGGCTCCTACTTTTTTCATTGTTTCTTTTTTACTACGGTAACGTCTATCACCAATCATCAGTAAACCACCTAAGGCCATAATTAAAGGACCTAGCCAAATCCAACGAATAAAAGGTTTATAATAAATGCGCACAGCCCAAGCCCCATCAGGTAACTGTTCTCCCATGGCAATATATAAATCACGTGTAAAACCAGCATCAATTGCAGCTTCTGTCATTGCCATACGCTGTACTGTATAGATCCGTTTTTCCGCTTTCATAACCACAATATGTTGTTGGCCTTGCTTTACACTAAAAGTCCCTACTGTGGCAGTATAATTTTGCCCCTGCAGTGATGTCACATGATCAAAGTGGAAATTATACTGCTCAAAGGTTATATCTTCTCCTACTGCAAGTTTTACATCCTTCTCAATAGAATAGTTTTGGGTCATGGTGATACCAATAATCATAATTGCGAAGCCTAAATGTCCTAAACTCATTGCCCAGTGGCTATTACCTAACTTCATCAACCCGACTTTAAAGCTATGACGGTGGGTTGCGCGCAAGTAGATTTCATAAGCAACAGCAACAATTACCCAAAAACCTAGAAAAGTACCTAAGATAGCTAACCAAGTTAATGACGGAGCAAAAACAAACAAAAAGACTATTGTTGATAACACGCTAACCATAAGAATCAAAGCAAGCGGCTTTCTCAACTCTTCTAAAGACTGGCGCTTCCAACGGAATAATGAACCAACACCCAAAAATAGCGCAAAAGGAACAACTAAAATGGTAAACATACGATTGAAGAATGGCTCACCAATAGAAATGCTTCCTAGGCCAATTTCTTTATGTACAAGCGGTAACAATGTCCCTAATAACACCACAATTAATGCCGCAATCAGTAAAATATTATTTAATAATAATAAGCTTTCACGCGAGGCTAACTGATAACGCCCACGGCTCTTTACCTTTGAAGCTTGAACGGCATAAAGAAGTAATGAACCACCAATAACCAATACTAAAAAGCCTAAAATAAATAGGCCTCTCGTTGGATCGCTGGCAAAAGCGTGAACTGAAACTAATACACCAGATCGCACCAAAAAAGTCCCTAACAGACTCAGCGAAAATGCACTTAAGGCTAATAAAACAGTCCAAGATTTAAAGACACCACGCTTCTCACTTACAGCTAAAGAGTGAATTAAAGCCGTCCCGGCCAACCAAGGCATAAAAGAGGCATTTTCTACTGGATCCCAAAACCACCATCCACCCCAGCCAAGCTCGTAATATGCCCACCAGCTACCTAAAGCGATCCCGATAGTTAAGAACACCCAAGCAGCCATCGTCCAAGGACGAGACCATTTTGCCCATGCACTATCCAAACGCCCTTCTAGTAAAGCAGCAATAGCAAAGGCAAAAGCCACAGAGAATCCAACATAGCCCATATATAACATTGGAGGGTGAATCACTAAGCCAAAATCTTGCAATAATGGATTTAAGTCTCTCCCATCAATAGGAAAGGTAGGTAATGTACGCTCAAAGGGGTTTGAGGTTAAAATAACAAAAAGATAGAAGCCAAACGCTAAAACACCAAGCACAGCTAACACTCGCGCCACAGATTCAGCAGGCAAGCGTTTACTCAATAAAGCAACAGCTATGCTCCATAACGCTAACAAAAACACCCATAATAATAATGAGCCTTCATGCGCCCCCCACACTGCCGATAGGCGGTAATACCAAGGTAGTGCTGAGTTGGAGTTAATAGCAATATAAGTGACAGTAAAGTCATTGATTAAAAAAGAGTAAGCAAGAATAAGAAAAGAACAAGCAACAGCTAAAAACTGTAAAGTTGTTAATATCTTAGCGCTTTTAATTGCACCTTGATGACCAGAATATACCCCATATAATGGGTAAACAATCTGTAAAAATGATAATACACATGCCAAAATCAAAGTGAATTGGCCAATTTCTGGAAGCATTAATCAAACCCTCTTTGTTATCTATCTATTCGTTATGAAAGTGCTATTTAGCAGACTCTGATTGAGTCTTTAAATGTTCCATTCCTGTTAATGCATTAGCCACTTCTGGCGGCATATATTCTTCATCATGCTTTGCTAATACTTCAAAAGCATCGACACTATTAGCTGACTTTAAATACCCTTGTGCAACAATTCCCTGACCTTCTCTAAATAGGTCAGGTAAAATGCCATCAAAGTAAACAGTAATTTGCCCCGCTTTATTGTCAATCAAATCAAAGCTTACTTTAAGGCTATCGGGATCACGCTGAACTGAGCCATTTAACACCATCCCACCTACTCGAAGTCTTTGTCCAATTTCAGGTGTAATGCCAGTTTCATTTTTGCCGTTAATTATTTCATTAGGCGTATAAAACAAATCAATATTTTGCTGTAAGGCAAACAGTGTTAAACCAATCGCGACTGATAATCCAACAATTAACGAAGAAATAACGAATAAACGTTTCTGACGTCTTGGGTTCATAAAATATCTTCTCTATTTTCGGCAGCTTTAATGCGCTCTTCTCGCTCTATGCGCTGTATCACTTGTCTGAATATTTTCTTACGTTTGAGCACACTATTAACAATCAACACTATAATACTTAATAATGAGACCGCATACGCTAACCAAACATAAAAACTATAACCGCCCATTAAGATAAAATCTGAGAATGAAGTAAATGCCACGTTAACCTCTTAATTTAAGCATAATGGAGTTTTTAACTAATTCTTTTACCCAAGGTCGATGACTTTCCCTCTGCAAAATTTCATTACGGAAGCGATATAAAATCATCAGTACTAAAAATGCCAAAAAGCTGACAATCATAATGAGTAAAGGGATCAGCATTTCTGTCGCCATTGAAGGTTTATCAAATTTAGTGATTGTTGCGCCTTGGTGCAAGGTATTCCACCACACCACTGAAAAGTGAATAATAGGCAAGTTAATGACGCCCACTAAAGTCAAAATAGAAGCCGCTCTACCTGCTAATACTTTATCTGAAAATGCATTATATAAAGCAATAATGCCAAGATACACGAATAACAAAATTAACTCAGAGGTTAACCGAGCATCCCACACCCACCACGTCCCCCACATCGGTTTCCCCCACGCAGCACCAGTAAAGAGGGCGATAAAAGTATAAACGGCACCAACAGGGGCTGTCGCTGCTACGGTCATATCTGCTAAGCGAATTTGCCAAACTAAACCAATAAAGGCGGCAATGGCCATGGTGGAGTAAGCTGCCATCGCCATCATCGCAGCTGGGACATGAATATATATAATGCGAAAGCTGTCACCCTGTTGATAATCAGCAGGAGCAAATGCTAGCCCCCAAATAACACCAACAACAAAAGTTATAAGCGCAAGGACCAAAAACCACGGCATCAACTTTCCAGCTAATTCATAGCTTTTTTCAGCTTTTGCATAACGATGTAACCACTTCCACATAATCGAATCTCTAACTTATAATTATAGGTGATCAACTAGCTCACACTAACACGTAATGAAGCAGCAATAGCAAAAGGCGCTAAGGTAATTGCAGCGACTAGCATTGCCCCTAATAATGCCAATAAACCAATGTATGACTGACCAAAACTAGCAGCATCTATAGCCATTGTTGAAAAAATCAAAACAGGAATACTAAAAGGCAACATAACCAAACTTAATAAAACACTACTTTTACGTAAACCAACGGTTAATGCGACTCCTATCCCACCTATCAGACTCAATATCGGCGTACCGATTAACAAGGTCAGAAATAGGACATAAAAAACCTTTACCTCTAGCGATAAGAAAACCGCTAATAAAGGTGAAACGCACAAAATGGGTAAACCGGTTAATAGCCAATGAGCAGAGATTTTAGCGCAAACTAACCAAGATAATGGATGTGGTGCGATCATCATCTGCTCTAATGAACCATCAATAAAATCATCTTTAAACAAGCGCTCAAAAGATAATAAACTTGCTAATAAAGCAGCCACCCAGATCACGCCGGGAGCAATCCGAGCAAGTAATACAGGATCGTTACCAATGCCCAAAGGGAATAAGGTTACCACAATAATAAAAAAACAGATTGGATTTAAAATATCACTTTTTTGACGAAAAGCGCCCAATAAATCTTTGCGTAGAATATGCCAGAAAGCATTAAACATAGAAAGCCTCTGCAATTGGCTTTTCAAGCATTAACCTTTTATAAAGTGTATCTGGAACATTTAAATCTTGGTGGGTACTGATAATCACCATACCATTATTTTCAGCATGTTTAACTAGCAGGTTTTCAATCACTTTAACGCCACTTTTATCAATCGCAGTAAAGGGTTCATCTAAAATCCATAATGGACAATCACTAAACCACATTCTTGCTAATGCAACACGCCGTTGTTGGCCTGCGGAGAGTTGTGCTACGGGAATCGTTTCATAGCCAGCTAATCCAACTAACGTTAAGGTTTCCCATACATCTAACTCAACATTCGGGTTATGCAAACTTTGAAAGTATTGTAGGTTTTCAATGGCAGTTAATTCTGGTTTAAGCCCTGACTTATGACCTAAATAGAGTAAGTGTTGATAATAAGATTCACGAACGGTGGAAATATTATTTTGCAGCCAGTAGATATCGCCAGCATAAGGTGAGGATAAACCTACTAGCAAACGAAATAAACTCGTTTTGCCGACCCCATTAGGCCCTTCTACATGAAGTATTTCACCAGGGGAGAGAGTAAAGCTTAGATTATCAAATAAGACACGTTGTTCACGAACACAAGTTAAGTTTTTGCATTCAAGCATGAAGACTACCTTTCACCAAGAAAAAACGAATAATACGCCATTTAATGTCAAGAATTTAAGGTTTGATACTACCACAGAAAAAAGCTTATGAATAATGAGAAGATAACCTAGCCATTAACGTAAAACTAAGAGTCGCTCATTATTCATTAAAAATTTTTATAACGTTATTCTAAAAGAGCTGTGTCGACTTTATAAAGTCATGAGAAGACAGTAAACAGTCGATTTACTCATCACTACTAGTCAACTTATCCAGCTCTTGATTATAAGACTCTAAATTTACAGGTGCTAAATTAAACGTTTCTACTTCAGCACTTAATTCATCTTGTGCCATTTGCGCCTTAAACTCTTGGTATAAAATATCTTTTTGTGCGTTATTAATTGGGCGATCTGCCGCGTCAATTAAACTATCAAAAATATCTTTTGTTTCACTCTGCCCGATAGCAACCAAGGCACATAAGTTATCTTTACCAGCGATATCAACAATATCTACTTTAAGTGGGCTTGTTCCTATTAACGTTTGCTCAGTAATTTGCTTTGAAACGCTAGAAAAAGTAGATCCTGAATCTAAGGCTGAAGCAACTTCGATTTTTTCTCGATAGGTTTTATCCATGGTACTGACTTTGGTTTCAATACGTTGAGCTAAAGAGGAACGAGCATGGGCAATCGCTTGTTGTTTATCGATAGACATACTCCCTGACCAAGTAACACACTCAGTAACCGCAATACCATCTTCAACCTGAGGACTAAGCACCCAACTAGGGATTTCACCGACAGAAGTTTCTTGTGTGGGATCAGAGCTTGAGCATGCTGCTAATAAAGCGATAGCAGGCAAGCTTAACAAGTGAGTTTTTTTACGCATCATCATTCCTTGGTTAGCATTTAAGATAATTAAACATAGCATGAATTATACTAGCCGCACTAATTAACTAAGTGCTTTTAGTTTACCAGAAATCAACTAGCTTGATGCTAACGCTTTAAATATACATATAAAAAATCCCCACCTTAAGAACTAAGATGGGGATTATCAATATCAACAATATTTTTATTAATAAACTACATTAATATTATTTGAAATTAGTTTTTAAATTCTGGGTAAGCTTCTACACCACAGTCATGCATATCCATACCAGCATCTTCTTCTTCAGCTGTTACACGAATACCCATTACAGATTTAATCACAGTCCAAACAATGAATGAAGCTACAAATACAAATCCAAATATAACAGCTGCACCGTATAATTGAGCACCGAATGAAGCACCGTCATTTGAAAGTGGCACAACTAATAGACCAAATAGACCACACACACCATGTACAGAGATAGCACCTACTGGATCATCAATTTTTAATTTATCTAATGTGATGATGCTGTAAATTACGATTGCGCCAGCAATTAAACCAATGAATGCAGCAAATAGTGGTGATGGAGATAAAGGATCCGCAGTAATAGCAACTAAACCCGCTAATGCACCGTTTAGAATCATTGTTAAATCTGCTTTGCCCCATTTAAATTTACTTACCAACATAGCAGCAATTGCCCCCGTTGCAGCAGCGGCGTTAGTGTTTAAGAAAATTTGACCAACAGCAGTGGCGTTTTCAACATCTGAAACTAATAGTTGAGAACCACCGTTAAAACCAAACCATCCCATCCAAAGAATAAACGTACCTAATGTAGCTAGTGGCATGTTTGAACCAGGAATTGGGTGAACACTACCATCTTTACCGTATTTACCACGACGAGCACCAAGTAAGATAACAGCGGCTAATGCTGCAGCAGCACCTGCCATGTGTACAATACCTGAACCAGCAAAATCACTAAAACCAGCTTCGCTTAAGAAACCACCGCCCCAAGACCAGTAACCTTCAATTGGGTAAATAAAACCAGTTAAAAATACAGCAAATACTAAGAATGACCATAACTTCATACGCTCAGCAACTGCACCAGAGACAATAGACATTGCTGTTGCAACGAATACTACTTGGAAGAAGAAGTCAGATTCTAGAGAATGGTCAGCACCTTCAGATGCAGTACCAATTAAAGAACCAAAGCTAGGTAACCAACCACCAGCACTGTTATCAACATACATGATGTTATAACCAACTAATAAAAACATCGTACATGCAATTGCATATAAAACGATATTTTTAGTTAAAATTTCAGTGGTATTTTTAGAGCGAACAAGACCTGCTTCTAGCATCGCAAAACCGGCTGCCATCCACATAACAAGAACACCTGATATTAAAAAATAAAAGGTATCCAACGCAAATCGTAACTCTGTAACTGTTGTTTCCATAATAATTATTCCTTTACTTATAAATTTGGTTTAAAGCGCTTCTTCATCATTTTCGCCAGTACGAATACGAACCACATGATCTAGTGGTTGAATAAAGATTTTCCCATCACCTACTTTCCCTGTATTAGCTGCACCAACAATAGCTTCAACTAAACGATCAACATCATCATCTGTTACCGCAATTTCTAATTTAACTTTAGGTAAAAAGTCAACTTGATACTCAGCACCACGATATAGCTCGGTATGGCCTTTTTGACGACCGAAGCCTTTTACTTCAGAAACAGTTACACCCGCGATGCCGATGCCCATCACTGCTTCACGCACTTCATCTAATTTAAATGGTTTAATTATTGCGGTTAACATTTTCATCATATATTCCTTTAATGTGTAATTAATGTTTTATTTTTAATAAGACTAATCCTTCTATAACAACTAACGTGCCAAAAAAAATAATCAATAAAAAACAATAACTTAAAATTCAAACAGTAAAGTAAACAAATCACAATGCACCAATACAGTGCAAAAAAAACAATAGCGATGCACTGTGATGATACAAGATAAAAATGAAATAAATGTCAGTACGAGAACTTAATTAAATTTCAACTGACTTAGCAAATTACTACTTATTTTATAAGTAGTAATTTGCTCCTTAAATACAAAAAAATATACAACTAATCCGCTTAGTACTTAGCAAATAAAGCTTGATCTGCTATAGTGCGTAACAATTTTTCGACTTAACAACCCTAAAGGTATGTAACATGAAAAAAATAAGCCTATTGCTTATCACTTTTTTACTCAGCATTAATGCATTAGCCGCTCCCATGGTTATCCCACAAGCACCATCAATTGCTGCTCGCGGCCATTTACTAATAGATTTTGATTCAGGAAAAGTGCTTTCTGAAAATAATAGTGAAGAGACATTAGAACCAGCTTCTCTTACTAAGATGATGACCAGTTATATCATCGGACAAGAGTTAAAATCAGGTAATCTAAAATTAACTGATAAAGTAACCATCTCTGAAAATGCTTGGTCAAAAAACTTTCCTGATTCATCAAAAATGTTTATCGAAGTTGGAAAAGAGGTCACTGTTGATGATTTAAATCGCGGCATTATTATCCAATCTGGCAATGATGCTTGTGTAGCAATGGCTGAACATATCGCAGGAAGTGAATCTGCATTCGCTGATTTAATGAATTCTTGGGCACTACAACTTGGTATGACAAATACACATTTTGTTAATAGCCACGGTTTACATGCAGAAGGACACCATACAACAGCTAAAGATATGGCAATTTTAGCGAAAGCAATTATTACAGACGTGCCAAATGAATATAAACTGTATAGCCAAAAATCATTCAAATACAACGGTATAGTTCAATATAACCGCAATGCTCTATTGTGGGATAAAAGCTTAAATGTAGATGGAATGAAAACAGGCCACACAAGTGCAGCAGGCTATAGTTTAGTTTCATCGGCAACAAAAGATGGCATGCGCTTAATCAGTGTTGTAATGGGCACACGTTCAGAAGAAGCTCGTAAAGTAGAAAGTAAAAAGTTACTTAACTGGGGATTCCGCTTCTTTGAAACAATCACACCATATAAAGCTAATGACCAACTAACAGAAGAGCGTATTTGGATGGGCTCTCAAGCAACAATTAAGTTAGGTGTTCCTGCTGATACACCTGTCACGCTACCACGTAATCAAACACAAAACCTTAAAGCTGACTTTATAATTAATAGTGAACTACGTGCTCCTATCCAACAGGGTGATACTGTAGGTCAAGTAAACTATAAATTAGAAGATACGACTGTTGCCAGCTACGATTTAATCGCATTAGAAACTGTTGAAGAAGGCGGTTTCTTTAGCCGAATGATTGATTACATCAAACTATTATTTATTAGTTGGTTCGGATAAAACTGATAGTTCTATTTTTTAAGGTTAATTCTAATATTAACCTATTATGATATTAAGTGAGGCTCGTCCTCACTTTTGTAGTTATAATCTGTATTTTTTGAGGAGCCAAAATGGCCTTAAATACTAAATTTGATGAGTTATTAGACTTTCCATGTAGCTTAGCATTTAAAGTAATGGGTGTTGCTGACCCACAACTTATTCCAGATGTATTATCAGTAATTCAAGCAATATCGCCTGATGATTACTCTCCAAAGGTAACACCGAGCTCTAAAGGCACTTATCACTCATTATCAATTCCAGTGATAGTCAACAGCAAAGAGCAGGTTGAAGAGATCTACACTGAGTTAAATAAATTAGAACTTGTTCGTTACATTTTATAAGCACATACCATGACAGCAATCCAAGAAAAACTCATTATTCGCTATTTAGGTGTTCAACCCTATTTAGATACATGGCAAGCAATGAGTGATTTTACAGAGCAACGAGATGAATCCACTAGCGATGAGATTTGGTTAGTAGAACACCACCCAGTGTTCACGCAAGGGTTGGCCGGGAAAGCTGAACACCTGCTTACCAATACCGATATTCCAATTGTGAAAAGTGACCGTGGTGGGCAAATAACACATCACGCGCCAGGACAATTAATTGCTTACTTATTGATTAACATTCGTCGTAAATCATTTAACGTTCGTCGTTTAGTGAGCATTATTGAACAGGCTATTATCGATTTATTAGCAGACTTTAATGTCACTGCGATTGCAAAACCTGATGCACCAGGTGTTTATGTAGATGGTAAAAAAATAGCTTCACTGGGTCTAAAAATCCGAAAAGGTTGTTCATTTCATGGATTAGCACTGAATGTAGATATGGACCTTTCTCCATTTTTACAGATAAACCCATGTGGTTATGCAGGATTAGAAATGACACAATGTAGCGATCTTGGAATCAATTCTTCGGTTGCAGACTTGTCACCCCTATTAATTGAAAAGTTAAACGAAAGTTTAAAATACACACAGATAGAGAGCTTTAAAAATGAATACTAAGCCAAGCCAATTAACTGCCGGTAATAAACTGCGTGATGCAGATAAGATGTCTCATATTCCAATTAAAGTAGTGCCTTCTGATAAAAGTACTATTTTAAAGAAACCTTCTTGGATGAAGATTAAACTTGCTGCAGATAATACTCGAGTAACTGAGATCAAAGCTGCTTTACGTAAAAATAAATTGCACTCGGTCTGTGAAGAAGCCTCTTGCCCTAATTTAAATGAGTGTTTCAATCACGGTACAGCAACCTTCATGATCTTAGGTGATATTTGTACTCGTCGCTGCCCATTCTGTGATGTTGGCCATGGTAAACCACTTGCCGTTGATAAAGATGAGCCAAAGAAATTAGCTGAAACGATTAAAGATATGAAACTAAAATACGTTGTAATCACATCGGTGGATCGTGATGATTTACGTGATGGTGGTGCGCAACATTTTGCTGATTGTATTCGTGAAATCCGACTATTAAATCCAAGTATTAAAATTGAAATATTAGTACCTGACTTTAAAGGACGTATGGATAAAGCATTAGCTTGTTTTGAGAAAGACGTACCAGATGTATTTAACCATAATCTAGAGACAGCGCCACACCTATATAAACAGGTTCGTCCAGGTGCTGACTATAAATGGTCATTAAAATTATTACAAAAATTCAAAGAGCAGCATCCAACTGTTCCAACTAAATCTGGTGTTATGATGGGTTTAGGTGAAACAAATGAACAGATTCAAACAGTGGTTAAAGATCTAGCTGCACATGGCGTAACAATGCTAACCCTAGGACAATACTTGCAACCAAGTTTACAACATCTTGCTGTTGAGCGTTATGTTCCACCTGAAGAGTTTGATGCACTAGGTGAAATGGCAAAATCAATCGGCTTTGAACATGCGGCTTGTGGCCCCCTTGTTCGCTCTTCATACCATGCAGACTTACAAGCATCAGGTAAAGAAGTAAAATAAACAACTAATAGCTCATTTCATAATAACTGAAATGAGCTAAATAACACTTCCAAATACTATATTATTAACTTCAGTTTACCCTCGATATCAAATACTCTCTGAGTACAGATATTATTTTTCAGTCGCCTCACTTTCTTCAACAAAGTTTTCATTTTTCAATTTATCATTTTCTAATACTTGTTTTAAATCAGCTAAATGTTGACGTACTGCTGCCCCATAATGCTGATCATCTCCCCAAATTCTTGCTAAATCGTCCAGTGCATTTTCATCATATTTTTTAAATAACCCACCTGCTTTTTTAGCTGCTTTTGGAGACTCTCCTAATAACGTTAACGCATCAATTCCTAAGTTTACTGCTGAGTCAAAGCTTTCACGTCTAAAAGTATGTACGCCCTTTTGTATAATGCGATAAGCATGTGTTCTATCGATAGCACGCACTGCAATCTTTAAGTTTGGAAAGTATTTCTGAGCAATATCGATAATCTCTAATGCTTTTTCAGATTCATCAACAGCAATCACTAACAACTTAGCCTGCGCTGCCCCTGCGGCTTTTAATAAGTCACCTCGTGCAGCATCACCATAAAATACCTTAGTACCAAATCGGCGCACTAAATCAATTTGTGCAGGGCTATGGTCTAAAATTGAAAGGTGGTAGCCCTGCGCAGTTAGCAAACGACCAACAACCTGTCCAAAACGTCCATAACCGACAATAATGACATGGTCAGTAGACTCAATTTGTGAAGGATCATCGTAATCAGCTTTTTCTGCTCTGCGCACTAATAAATGGTCATAAATCATTAATAAAATCGGTGCTAATAACATTGAAATAGCCACTACCAATGTCGTTATTTTACCCTGCTCCGGCGTTAAGATATTTAAACTACCTGTAAATGAGATTAAAACAAAAGCAAACTCTCCACCTTGTGCGAGAGCCAGTGTAAACAGGACTTTTTGCTTCGACTTTAATTTAAATATAGAAGCAATTAAATACAGTACAAACGCTTTCCCTGCAATCAAAGCAAAGACAATCCCCAGGATTAATGAGAACTGATCAAAAAGAAGAGAAAAATCAATTGAAGCACCGACAGCAATGAAAAATAATCCTAATAACAACCCTTTAAATGGCTCTATATCTGCTTCTAACTCATGTCTAAATTCACTTTCAGCTAAAACAACCCCAGCTAAAAAAGTTCCCAATGCAGGAGAAAGCCCTATCTTTTGCATAATCAAAGCAATAGAAATAACTAACAATAATGCAAAAGCAGTAAATATTTCTCTAATGCGAGTTTCAGCAATATAACGGAATAAAGGAGTAGAAATATATTTACCCAAGAAGTAGATACTACTGATAACCGATAATGAAATTGCCACCTGTCCCCAAGCAGGGAGACCGTCAATTAAACTCTGGTGCACCGTACTCGTAACACTTGGCTCAACGTTAAATGTAAGTAATGGTAATAATGCCAAGATCGGGATCACTGCAATATCTTGAAATAACAAAATTGAAAATGTATTTTGCCCTGCAGGTTGTTTTATCCAGCCTTTTTCAGTTAAGGTTTGCAAAACGATCGCAGTAGATGAGAGAGCAAGCATCAACCCTAATGCTAAAGAAGTTTGCCAAGCCATTGCAAACACATAATAACAAATAACCCAGATCAGCATGGTACTAAGACCAAGCTGTAGACTACCCTGCAAAACAATTGAATGACGTAACTTCCATAAACGGCTTGGCTGTAGCTCTAATCCAATCAGGAACAACATCATAACCACGCCAAACTCTGCAAAATGTAGTACTTCAGACTGATCGCCAACGAAGCCTAATAAAAAGGGTCCAATCAATATACCTGCTAATAAATACCCGAGCACAGATCCTAAACCTAAGCGCTTGGCTATCGGTACAGCTGCAATAGCTGCAGCAAGATAAATAACAGCAATTTCTAACATTATGTTCCTTGTATAATTAATGACTAACAAGATAATAGATCTCAATAGATCTATTAAAAGGAGATTGGAATTTGTATATAAATATCGCTCATTTTAATATATCCAGCAATGGCATTTTTAAAATAAACATTTTTGACAGAACAAATAAACGTAAAAAATAAAATCAGAGGCAGATAAGACAACGACTTAACTAAGGCCTCACTAATAAAGCCTAAACTGTAAAGTTATGAATCTGTTTTTAGTATACTAATGAAGCTAAATCAAAATAACTTATAATGAGACTCTGAGTATCTTTATTATTAACGCTTTTTAAAATAAAAGTTAATAACAGTCTTTTGAGTTAACATACCAATTTGATTAGTAGCAAATAGAGTGATCCATGAAAGATCTTAACAAAAACTTATTAAAACAGCTTAATCCTAGCCCGTTACAAATGATTACTCACCCGCTTCTAGCTAAACATAAAATTACCTTGGCAGTAAAACGAGATGATTTATTAGATCCTGATATATCAGGTAATAAATGGCGAAAATTGAAATATAACTTGTTATATGCACAAAAAAATAACATCCATAAATTGCTCAGTTTTGGTGGTGCATTTTCAAATCATATTCATGCCTTGGCAGCAGCTAGCCACCGTTTTAATTTTGATGCCACTGGTATTATTCGAGGTGAGGCTCATTATATTAAAAATCCAACACTATCAAAAGTACAGCAATGGGGAATGAAATTACAGTTTGTAGATAGAAAAACTTATCGTTTAAAAGAGCAAACTGACTATTTACAAACCTTGAAGGTAAAATTTCCTAATACTTATATTATTCCTGAAGGCGGTACTAATCAGCTCGCTATTCCAGGTGTAGAAGAGGTAGTGGAAGAGTTAATAACACAATCTCAACCTATTGATTACTTATTTACGGCTACCGGTAGTGCAGGTACTTTAGCCGGTTTAATTAGTGGTGCTATAAAGTATGGTGCGGTAATGCAAATCCATGGCATTGCTGTACTTAAAAATGCGCATTACCTTAAACAAGTAGTTAACGACCTGGTTCCTCAAGCAGAAACGGCTAATTGGCAGCTACATGAGACATTTCATGAAGGTGGTTACGCCAAAGTTTCCCCTGAACTAGATCGTTTTTGTCATCAATTTAGCGAACAAACCAACATCCCAATCGAACCTATTTATACAGGAAAAATGTTTTATGCTGTTTGGCAGTTAATTCAAAAAGGTTTTTTTCCTGCTGGCTCGCATATTGTTCTGTTACACACTGGTGGCTTACAAGGATTAGCAGGACTCAATGAGCGAAATGAATTCATTAATTAAGTCCCTACTCTTCTTCAACCTTTACAGTTTTCGTAACTTTCCATTGGCTTAGGCGCTGAAAAATAGGTGCCTTGCCCTGCATATACACCTAGTTGTAACAAACATCGCCATTCCTGCTTATTATCAACACCAACAGCAATCACTTTAGCATCACTGTTAAGACAACTCGCCATTAAACTCTGCACTGCAATTTGATTAGTTTTACGAATATGAATATCGCGTACTAAGCTTGCGTGAAGCTTCAGGTAGTCAATATTAAAGTCTAATATATACTGTGTATTCACTACTGTTTTACCGACATTATCAACGGCAATCTTACAACCTATCTTCTGTAATGTAATTAATACAGAACGCAGAGAGGAATAATCTTTTTCAATAATATGCTCTGAGATTTCTATGACTAAATTATTACGTAACTTTTTAGTTTTTTGCATTAATTCAAAAATTAGCCATTTATTATTTTCTTTATTCATCAATAAACTAGCGCCGATATTGATGGAAATAGGCTTACAATGCTCCCCTCGTAATACCAATAACGATAAAACTTCATCTAACATTTGTTTATCAAACTGTTCATTCAAACCACATTTAGCAGCCATCGGCATAAACGTACCAGCTGAAATAACTTCTTTGTCATAACCAATAATACGTGGCCATAATTCTGCATATAGAATATCGCTTTGATTTCTCTTCATCACATTCTGTCGATATAACATCATGGACTTTTTCTCTAACACATTAGTTAATAGTGTTCTCCAGCGAACGGTCCCTTTACTGATCACTACCTCTGTTAAACTTTCTTCAGATAAGTGCCAGCCGCTATTGGTTTGTTGTTCTGCAACAAATAAAGCACGTTGAACATCATCCACAATATCTTCGGCTAATGCCCCACAAGGGAAATTAACAACCCCCATATAGAAAAATCCCTCTATCAATGAAGGATCAGGCAATTGTAGTTTAGAGAGTAAACTTGTTAACTGTTTAGCGACTGTTTTCGTTTCTTGGTAAGCCATTTGTGGTAACAAGACAACAAATTCAGACTTTTTGATACGCCCATGAAAACTATCATCATAACGTCGACAAAAGTGACTCAATAGATCAACGACTTGTTGAATTACTTTTTCAGATTCTTTTATTCCAAACTGATATTTAATAGCGCTTAATTCATGCAAACTAATCAGCATCAATGTATTAGATGTATAACTTTCATCCATTGTCAGTGCATCTAATCTATTCTCAAATGCCAAGTTATTAGCTAGCCCAGTATCTTCATCTAAAAAAGCTTTACTGCGTATATGTATATCAAAAACGCTCCGTTCTTTACGGCTATTTTCAAGGCGTTCAGATAATACATCTAACGCTTTACTAGCCGTTTTAGGCCACTCGCCCTTCTGTGCAATGCGCGCTGTCGGGTTGTTCTGCAAAAGATAATGAGCGCGTTTTTCTAATAATTCAGCACCATGAAAAGAGCGTTTTATCCATCGTAAAGCGAAGTATAATAAACTTAAACATAATAAAATGGCTGTACCGATCCCCGCAAGAGGCCAAAATGTAAACTTAAGATCTGAAAATGGCTGTCGGGTATGCAAAATTAATTTAACTTGAGGATACTTTTCAAGTTGGTATGAATAATCCAATAAAAGATTCATTGGGTAATAATGACGACTCTGATAATAATTTTGATAAACAGTAACATCATCTCGCTTTACTTCTAAACGGACCACACCAGCTGCATCTAAAACATCAGGTAACCATTGAGCAAACTCTGTAGGCGTTGTTTGTTTATCTATCTGCTTTTCAATGACTTGAATAACACTATCAATGCGTTGTTGGTGATACTTTAACGATAAAGCCCGTAGACTTATAAAACCACCAATAAGCAGCAGAGCAATGCAAGTAAGCACAATCGTACTGGTAATAAATGTAAACTTATTTGTAAACTTCATAACATCCTTGTCATAAATTATTTTTAGGTAGGGAAAGCCAGTACTTCATCTAAAATTTTCACTCACATAGTGACGAAATTGTTATAATATTTGCTTTTATGTTTTTCACCACTTTCAGCTTTTAAAAAAGCTGCAATAGGAAATAATAATGGCACTTAACGCTACTCTATCCAATCCAAGCCAGGTTTTACAACGTAATGAATCCTTATTTTCAGGGAAATCCATTTTAGTCGCAGGTAATATCGATGATCATTATCCTATTGAATTGCAGACAATAGCATCATCAAGTTGCTTTTGTTTTAATGATTTTCGCTACTATGAAAAATTAAAAGATAAATTACAGCCATCAGAAGTACAGTTTACCGCAAATTATCAACCAAAAGAAAAACAAAATAAGTTTGATTTATTATTAATTTATATTCCTAAAGCTAAGGCTGAAATTGAATACTTATTAGCGAATCTCACCCCTCACTTAACAGAAGATGCAGACATTGTTTTAGTAGGTGAAAAAAAGTGCGGCATTAAAAGTGTGTCTGGATTGTTAAAACCTTATTCAGATAACAGTAATACAATTGATTCTGCACGCCATTGTAGTGTTATTTACGCTCAGTTAAACAAAACGGTTAAACCTTTTGTACAAGCCGACTGGATAAAAGAGTATCAACTCAATATCGATGATATCTCATTAACTGTTTGCTCACTGCCTGGCGTATTTAGTTTTGGTGAATTGGATAAAGGTAGCGAACTGTTACTTAAAAACTTACCTAATACACTAGAAGGTGAAGGACTAGATTTTGGTTGTGGGGCAGGCGTACTGTCTAGCTACCTTTTGAAAAAGCATAAGCAGTTAAAAATGGATTTAATTGATGTCAATATTTATGCAATAGAAAGCGCTAAACTTACTTTAGAGAAAAATACATTGAGCGCAAATGTATTTGCATCAGATGTCTTTTCACATGTAAATAAAGAATATGATTTACTACTTTCAAATCCACCTTTTCATTCAGGTCAAAAAACAAATTATGATGCAGCGGAAACATTCATAAATCAATCAATTAACTTTTTAAAGAAAAAAGGAAAAATGACAATTGTAGCGAATAAGTTTCTGAGATATGAGCCTCTTTTAACAGCTACATACCAAAAATTCTCTGAAGATACACAAAACAATAAGTTTAAAGTATTGAGCTGCCTCAAATAATCTAAAATAAAACGTATTAAAGCCTCCATTTTTTGGTAATGTTATGATATTGAAATTTAACACTTATTGAATAGTTAATATTTAATATATTTATAAATATGTAATACTATAGACTTAGTACTTCTTATTTAAACATCTATGTGGAGGCTTTATGGCTGGCATTTTAGCTATGATTCTTGCTGGGGGAGAAGGTTCTAGATTATTTCCATTAACTCAGAACCGAAGCAAGCCTGCCGTGCCTTTTGGCGGCAATTATCGATTAGTAGACTTTGCATTGAATAACTTCGTAAATGCAGATTTAATGAATATTTACGTACTCACTCAATTTAAGTCACAATCACTCAACCTTCATTTACGCCGGGCATGGCGACTTGCTGGCATTTCAGGGAGATTTATTGAAGCTATCCCTGCACAACAACGGGTAAATAAAAACTGGTACTCTGGCACAGCTGACGCTATTTACCAAAACTCAAGCTTTATTGAGAAAAGTGAAGCAGATCATATTTGTATTTTTGGTAGCGACCATATTTATAAAATGGATGTCCAGCAAATGATTGACTACCACAAAGATAAAGGTGGAGAGTTAACCGTAGCAGCCATTCGAGTACAAAAACAGCAAGCGATTCATTTCGGCATTATTGAGATTGATGAAGAAGGCCATATGATTGGCTTTTCTGAAAAACCATCGGTCGAAGAAGCAAAAACAATCCCCGGTGACCCAGATCATGTACTTGCCTCTATGGGAAACTATGTGTTTAAAACGGACACATTATTAGAAGAACTACGTGAAGATGCTTTTGCAGAAGATTCGAGTCACGATTTTGGTAAGGACATTATTCCTAAACTGTATAAACAAGGCAAAGTGTTTGTTTATAACTTTAGCGATAATAAAATACCAGGTGAGCCAGAGCACGCATATTGGCGAGATGTAGGTACTATCGACTCCTACTGGGCGGCGCATATGGATCTGTTAAATGATGATCAACCTATTTCGCTATATAATAAACATTGGCCACTGCATACCTATCATCCCCCTTTTCCACCAGCAACATTTAGGGACCAAGGTAGCTCTGAAAGCTATGTTTATAAATCTCATATTGGAGCGGGATCATATATAAATGGTGCTAATATTAAGAATTCAATCTTAGGTTTTAGAAGCCACATATGTACCGATGTAATGGTTAATGGCTGTATCTTCCTAGGCAACGCTAAGATAGGAAAAGGTGCACGTTTAACTAATGTGATATTAGATAAAAATGTAGAAGTCGCTCCAGGTACTGTTATTGGTGAAGATCTAGAGCAAGATCGTAAAAAATTTACCGTCTCTGATAATGGCATTGTCGTTATTTCAAAAGGCAGCCGCGTTGGATTTTAGTCATAACCAGTAAATAAACATGACTAGTAACGATTTATTATATTATTAGCAGAGGTTTTCTCATGGCAAAAGTTTTATCAATGATTCTAGCAGGTGGTGAAGGCTCTCGTCTTTACCCCTTAACTCAGTCTCGCACCAAACCTTCGGTGCCGTTTGGTGGAAGTTATCGTTTAGTTGATTGTGTGCTTAATAATTTCGTCAATTCAGATTTATTAAGAATATATGTTTTAACACAATTTAAATCTCAATCACTCAATACTCACTTGCAAAAAGCATGGGAGATCAATAGCTTTACTGATACCTTTATCGATGCCATTCCAGCGCAAATGCGTACCGGTAAAAATTGGTATAGTGGTACCGCTGATGCAATCTATCAAAACTTACAATTTATCGAATCCGACCATGCTGAGATAGTCTGTATTTTTGGTAGCGATCATATTTATAAAATGGATATTCGACAGAAAATACAATTCCATCAAGCAAAAGATGCCATTCTTACTGTATCTGCAATTCGTTTACCTAAAGAGCAAGCCTATCACTTTGGTGTTATTGAAGTAGATGAAGAAGGGAGAATGATTGGTTTTGTTGAAAAACCTGACGTTGAAGATGCTAAAACCATCCCGGGCGATCCAGATCATGTACTGGCATCAATGGGAAATTATGTTTTTAAGTCTAAAGAGCTCCAAGAAGAATTGATTCGAGATGCAGCAGATGAAAGCTCTAGCCATGACTTTGGTAAGGATATTATTCCCCATTTAATGCCAACGGGTAAGGTCTTTGTTTATGATTTCACGACTAACAAGATAGCAAATGAAAATGGTGAAGCCTATTGGCGCGATGTAGGTACTATTGAGTCATATTGGGAAGCTAATATGGATTTAGTAAAATCAAATCCTCCTATCTCTTTTTATAATACAGCTTGGCCAATGCATACTCATTACCCTGCATTACCAGCGGCCAACTTTCAAAACAATGGCGATACAACTTGTTCTATTAGACGCTCATTGATATCGGATGGTACGTTAGTAATCGGTGCAAGTATCAGAAAGTCAGTGATCGGCTCAAACTGCTTTATTAAGCAAGGCACTCATATTTACCAATCGGTTTTATTAGGAGACACTAAGATAGGTAAAAATTGTGAGATATCTAAAACCATTATTGATAAAGATGTTGAAATCGCCGATGGTGTCGAAATTGGCATTAACTTAAGCGAAGATAAAAAACGCTTTACCGTTTCTGATGAAGGAATTGTTGTGATTCCAAAAGGTGCTAGAATCGGTTTCTAATTGATACTATGATTTAAAAATCGCAATAGTACGGTTTTTAAATCATTACACACGGCCTAAATAAAGGAGTTCCAAGTGGATTCTCAAAAATTAAAAGTTCTATTCATTTCTTCAGAAGTAGAAGGTTTCTCAAAAACAGGCGGGCTTGCAGATGTTGCTAAAGCTCTGCCTTTAGAACTCAGAAATCTAGGCCATGAAGTTATTATCATCACTCCATTTTACCGTACCATAGCGCATCAAGAAGATGCTAAACAAGTTCATGAGCTTACGCTACATACAGATAACTCACGACCTGATATTCATTTTGCAGTACAGCAATTATCACTAGATGGTATAAAAGTACTAGCAATTGATAATGCGCATTATTTTGACCGTGCTGGTTTATATGGCGAAGAGAATAATGCTTATCCTGATAATGGTGAGCGTTTCGCTTTTTTCAGTTTAGCGGCATTATTAACTTCATTAGCAGAAGACTTTGCTCCTGATATTATTCACTGTAATGATTGGCATACTGGCTTAGTCCCTTATTTATTAAAAACCCGCTTTTATGAAACACCTCATTTTGCTCATTCCAAAACGGTTTTAACAAGCCATAACTCTGCTTACCAAGGTATTTTTGATAAATCACAGCTAAACTTAATACCAGAAATTAGTGGGTGTATGGATCAGCGCGTGCTGGAAAATTACAGTTATATTAACTTCTTAAAGGTTGGTGTTATTTATGCCAGCAAAGTAAATACTGTGAGTCCTAACTATGCAAGTGAGTTGTTAACACCATTAGGTTCTCATGGTATGTCTGATCACTTTATTGAAAGAATCCATGACTTTGAAGGCATCCTAAATGGTTGTGATTATAATGATTGGAGTCCGGAAAATGATAAATTAATTCCCTTTAACTTTGATAGTCATGACCTCAGCGGTAAAGAAAAGTGTAAAGTTGCATTACAAAAAGAAGCGGAATTTGAAGTAAGTGATGTGCCTATGTTTGGTATGGTATGTCGTTTAACTGACCAAAAGGGATTCGGCTTAATTCTGCCTGTATTAGAACGATTTTTAAAACATAATGTGCAATTTGTGCTGATAGGATCTGGTGATCCTTCTATCACAGGGCAATTAAACGCCCTTTCAGAGCATTACAAGGATAGGTTCAAATTTATTAATACCTATAGTAACCGATTATCGCATCTCGTAGAGGCTGGCTCAGATTTCTTCTTAATGCCATCAATATTTGAACCGTGTGGTTTAAATCAATTATATAGCCTTGCGTACGGTACATTGCCTATTGTACGTGCTGTTGGTGGACTAAAAGATACTGTAATCGATTACGATCAAGACCCTGACAATGCAAATGGCTTTATGTTTTATGATCCAAATCCAAATCAATTCCTTAACATCTTACGTCGTGCTTTATTGCTGTACATTGAGCACCCTGAAGAGATGTTACGTTTAAAACAACAAGCGATGCGTTCTCACTTCCATTGGTCAGATTCAGCTAAACACTACCAACGATTATACTTACGAGCATTAGGCAGAGGTTAGTCTTTAACATTCGCTATCTTCACTAAATAAAAAGCCATTCAATCGTTAATTCTCTAACAATTGAATGGCTTTTATCATTGAACCTGATTAGCTAACTTAATTACTAATTAATGACCTGTCCACTTACCTAAGTTTACTAAGCTAAGTTTACTAAGCTAAGTTTACTAAAAATGGGTCTCGAGATAACTTTTGCTGATTATCTGGTGTAAACCAACCAATTTTTGAGGACAAGCTAACAACCTCTCCAATGATCATTAATGTCGGCCCTTCCAAACCACCTCCTAACTTAGAAAGTTCAGATAACGTACCGGTAATCACTTGTTGTTGACTCGTGGTACCTTTGTTAATCAGAGCAACCGGGGTGTTAGCATCACGTCCATTGGTTAATAGGTTACTTTCAATCTCTTCAGCTCGTAATAACCCCATGTAAACAACCAAGGTTTGATGTGCCGTCGATAAAGCTTTCCAATCAAGATCTTTACCATCTGCTTTTCTATGACCTGTCACAAAGGTTACTGATTGAGCATAATCACGATGTGTTAAGGGAATACCAGCATAGGTACTGCAACCTGATGCAGAAGTAATCCCAGGGACAACTTGGAAAGCAACACCTGCTTCTACTAACTCTTCTAATTCCTCTCCACCGCGACCAAATATAAAGGAGTCTCCACCCTTAAGACGAACCACTTTTTTGCCCTGTTTAGCCAACTCAACTAACATTTCATTAGTTCTAGATTGTTGAACTTCATGCTTTCCTGCAGCCTTCCCTACAGAAATAAGGTCTGCATCTCGGCGCACCAACTCTAAAATTTCTTTTGATACTAGCCTATCATAAAGTACGACATCAGCTTGTTGCATTAATTGTAATGCTTTTAGTGTCAATAGAGAGGGATCACCAGGCCCAGCACCAACTAATGCAACATCGCCTTTAGCTACTTCTTCTGTTAGGTTTTCTTCCATTAATTGTTGCGCTTTTTCAGTTTGTCCTTTTTGCAATAAGCCGGCTAAATCACCATTACCAAATAATTTCTCCCAATATCGACGACGTAAAGACTCTTTGGAAATCACTTGTTTTACACGGTGTCTAAATTCACCCGAGATCTTTGCTAGGCGACCGATATGCATCGGTAATAATGCTTCTAAGCGTTCGCGAATAAGGCGTGCTAGTACAGGTGCACTACCGCCACTAGAAATAGCAACAACGATAGGTGAACGGTCGACAATGGAAGGCATAATGAAGCTACATAATTTAGGTTCATCGACTACATTCACTAAAATCTGTTTTTTCTCTGCTAATTTAGCAACATGCTCATTAATATGATCTTGATTAGTAGCTGCAATCACCAACCACTTACCGTCAATAAGCTGATCAGTGAACAATTCATTAATAATAGATATTTGATTATGCTGAGCTTTTTCTAATAACCAATCACAAATATCAGGTGCACAAACCGTAATAGTTGCATTTGCTTTTAATAATAATTTAACTTTTCTTGCGGCAATATCCCCACCACCAACAACTAGGCAGTGACGGTTTTCTAATTTAGTAAAAATAGGAAGATAATCCATATATATCTCGTGTAAGGGGTCCATTAGGACACTATAAAGAATATTTGACTTACTATAAATAATTTTAAGTTTATTATTTATGACGTTAAAGTCTATAAAAACGATCTGAAGATAAGCTTAACACTATTAATTTCAATGAATAATCAGTATATCATCAGATAAATTTACCTAGTAATACCAATTATATTAAATAAGTGATCTAAATTTTGCGCAGAAAAAATGACTTAGTTTAAGGCGTAATTTGAGTTAAATAGTTGTTCTATTTGCGAAAATTACAACGAAGAAATAAGTTATTTTAGCAAGTAAAATAGATCAGTTAATTAGTGTGATTGGTATAAGTTAAACTAAATACGCTAAAGTTGAATGTTTATATAATACTTAGTTATTTTATTCCATGTATTACAGACACAAAAAAGGCCAGTAAACTGGCCTTTAACATCAGATATATTTATCGTTAAGACTAGCTATTGATAAAATCAACACCTTCTTGAATATCTTTGTTTAATGTTTCTAACATGTCGTTTTTCGCTTTTTCTTCAAAAGCAGATAACTCACCGTATGGTAGGATTTCAGAAACACCGTTAACACCTAAACGTACAGGGTGTGCAAAGTATGCAGCATCGCCATCAGCAACGTCTACGTATGCGTAATCTACAACGTCTTCGCCTTGTAAACCTTTAACTAGAGATAAACAAAAACGAGCAGCAGCAGCACCCATTGATAATGTAGCAGAACCGCCACCCGCTTTAGCATTTACAACTTCAGTACCCGCATTTTGGATACGTGGAGTTAGTGCTGCAACTTCTTCTTCAGTGAAAGTAGCACCTTCAACTTGAGAAAGAAGAGGTAAAATAGTTGTACCTGAGTGGCCACCGATTACTGGCACTTTAACGTCGCTTACGTTTAAGCCTTTAAGCTCAGCAACAAATGCTTCACTACGGATAACATCAAGAGTCGTTACACCAAATACACGGTTTTTGTCGTAAGTTCCTGCTTTTTTGAATACTTCAGCAACAATCGGCACAGTACCATTTACAGGGTTAGTGATTACACCAACTAATGCTTTAGGACAGTTAGCAACAATACCTTCTGCTAACGTTTTGATGATACCAGCATTTACTGCGAATAAATCAGCACGGTCCATACCTGGTTTACGTGGCATGCCCGCAGGAATAATTACGATATCAGCGCCTGTTAATGCAGCATCTAATGCATCAGCACCAAAACCTGCAACTTTAACAGCCGTTGGGATGTGTGATAAATCAACTGCTACACCAGGAACAACTGGAGCAACGTCATACAATGCTAATTCAGAACCAGCCGGTAGTTGAGTTTTTAATAATAATGATAACGCTTGACCAATACCGCCTGCAGCACCAAGAACAGCAACTTTCATATTTTTCTCCAATGAAATAAATCTTAAGTATATATAATGAACATATCTATTCTAAAGTGAATAAATACGCATAGGTAAAACATGTTAAATAATTGTGACAGATGTAAAGAATAAGCTATATTTGTGCATAAATCTTATTCTTTTTTATATTATATAAATATAATTTAATGAAAATACTTCTTAAAAACTTCTTCATAGGTACCATTTTCGGTAATGAGCTTTAAACCTTGATTTAAACGCTCTCTTAAAATGTCATTGCCTTTGTCTACAGCAATGCCATAACCAGCTGAAAACTGCCCCATAAAAACATCTTCTCGACGAGAGATAACTAATTGAGAAGGTTCTTTTTGTTTATCTAAAAACGTCTTAATAACTGCGAAGTCAGCAAATACAGCGTCGATTTTTTGACGTTGTAAATCCTCTAAAGCCGCTTTAGAAGAGAAATAAGGAACGATATAGCTGTCTTGACTTTGTTGCGCTTTGACCAGGTAGTTTTGATGTGATGTATTGGCTTGAACACCAATAAACTTGCCTTTTAAGGAAAGTTGGCCATCAAACTTTTCTCTGCTGATAAACGCAGGCGCAATCTTGTAATAACTATCACTGAAATCAACTACTTTGGAACGTTGATCGGTTATGTCTAACGCAGCAATAACAGCATCATATCTTTTAAAAGGTAACATAATTAATAAGTCGTCGAAACGACGATGTTCAAATGTACATTGTAAATTAACCTGTTCACAAATAGCCTTGGCAATATCAATATCAAACCCCTGTAGTTTATTATCTTCAGTAATATACTCGAATGGGTAGTAATTAATATCAGTGGCAAACTTAACCTTCATTTCCTGTAAGGCCAGTACATTGAATGAACTAATGCATAACAAACAAATTACTATAAGTTGCCTAATAAATAAATGCATTATCAAATACCTTTAGTCTCGACGTTTTTTAGAGCAAACCTTAACAGAAGTAGTATTAATAAAATAGTCATAAGCAAAACAGCCTATTAAGCAAATAGTTGTTTACGGAATATCTGTACACTTTTCAATCAACAATGTTTTGTTTTTCAAAAAAATGAATAAATATGCAAAAAAAAGTAACATTTATGCTGTTAACTAGTATCTAATTTAGATTAAGATAGGAGCCTAATTATAAGGTATCAATAGGAATAAAAAATGCGTCAACCATCTGAATTAATGGATTTCTTCAAAGAGCTTCTTAAAGAGGAGCATTTAAGCTCTCAAAGTGAAATTGTAGATGCATTAAGTGAAGCTGGTTTTAAGCAGATTAACCAATCAAAAGTATCACGCATGCTAAGTAAAACAGGCGCGGTTAGAACTCGTAATGCAACGGGTGATATGGTTTATTGTCTACCAGTTGAGCTAGGCATTCCAACAACAACTAGCCCACTCAAAAACTTAGTCGTCGATATTGATAGAAATGATAGCCTAATCGTTATTCATACCAGCCCCGGTGCAGCCCAACTGATTGCTCGATTATTAGATTCAATGGGTAAAGCGGAAGGCATATTAGGCACCATTGCTGGAGATGATACCATTTACATCGCACCAACTAATACCCAAAAAATTGAACAAACATTAGCAGTAGTACACAAACTGTTTGATTAATCATTTCATTTTTAATGCGTTGATACAAAGAAATGTATTTAAATAGTTAGCGCTATATTTACCTCGCCTATTAGATTACCGCCTGATCACTGGGACACAGTTCAGGTGCGATAAACAATGAAATGCTGACCTTTCAAATAATCAATGAAATTAATCAATGGTATTTCCCTCTACAGGTAGCTGATTAAACATTCGCTATAATCACAAAATACTTCTACAGTTATAAGCAGATTACTTTGTAAAGTGGCAGGTTATTATGCTTAAAGCACATGCATTTTCTTTGATTGAATTATTGATCAGTTTGGTGATTGTCACTCTGCTTGCTAGTGTTGCTTATCCCTCATTTCAAGATGTCATCATTAAATCGAGAAGAAGTGATGCTCAAAGTGAATTAATCAAAGCACAAATAGCACAAAGTAATTACCGAATACTGCACTCAAGTTATACAGATGATGCAAATATAATTGGGCTACCTAGCAATGACCCATATTATATTTTCAATCTTGTTTCAGCTTCGGCTAACAACTATTTAATAAAAGCAACAGCAAAAGCCGAAAGCCTTCAATACAAGGATAAAAGTATTTGCCGTGTTCTTTTTGTTGATCAAAATAGTAATAAAACAAGTGATGGTATTACAGATA
Source organism: Psychromonas aquatilis (assembly GCF_038155185.1). Taxonomy (NCBI): domain Bacteria; kingdom Pseudomonadati; phylum Pseudomonadota; class Gammaproteobacteria; order Alteromonadales; family Psychromonadaceae; genus Psychromonas; species Psychromonas aquatilis. Next base: position 15,481 of record NZ_JBAKAZ010000002.1, on the reverse strand, counting down.
ATACTATCTGCTGGTGAGATTAATCACCGATATCAATTCAATATCGGTGATTAAATTATACGAGGAAAAACTGTTTTTTAGTAGCTTGCAGTAAGCTCTTTATCTTTTAAAAACACCATAGGCTTGCCTAATACATGTTGATAAATAACATTATATGCTAAGACATTTTGTACATAAGCACGCGTCTCATAAAAAGGAATCGTATCTATCCAACTATCTACTGGAATGCCTTTTTGACCACTTTTCTTGCTCCATCTATCAACACGATGAGGGCCGGCATTATAAGCCGCAGTCGCAAGAACACGGTTACCATCGTAACGTGTTAACAGCTCATTAAAGTAGCCAGTTCCAAGCTGAACATTAATTTCACCTTGATCCAGTTGCTCTACATTATTATATTCCGTCAACCCAATTTTCTTCGCTGTTGCTGCAGCGGTCTTAGGCATAAGTTGCATATAACCACTTGCACCTACAGGTGATTTAGCATGCTCATCAAAACTACTTTCACGACGTGTAATCGCATAAACATAAGTTTCTTCTAAATCATATTTTTCTGCCGCCCCTACAAATAATTCTTTTTTGGCATTAGGGAAGCGAATCGCGAGTGCATTCCAGCTTTTAGAACTAATAGAAGCTAATACCGCTAGATAAGGCCAATCATGGTTGTAAGCATACAACCCGAGTTGTAATTGTTTCTCGACAGATTGGCTATTTAACAAACGATACCATTGGTATTTAGCATCCTTATAAGATTCATGGAATAACAGCTCTCTAATCACCGCTAGCTCATCATCTAATCCGCTAATTGTAGATTGCTCATCTTTAATGATTTCTTCGTTTAATGACACTTCAATACCTAATTTTTGAGAAGCAATAAAACCATGGAAGTTACGATTCTTTGCTACTTCTTGGTATAGCTTTTTAGCTGCATCATTTTTGCCAGCATTTTCTAGGACTTTGGCTTGCCAATATTTCCATTCAGATGAATTTTGCGCTTCAGTAGGTAGCTGGGTTAACCAAAAATCAATGTTTTTCCAATCATTTCTTTTTATCGCATAACGAATACGCTGCTCAATTAAAGAAACATTACCCAGAGGACCTAACTCTTTATCTAACCAGGTAAAGTATTGACGTTTGTTACGCTGCACAATAAGTGTTGCAAACTGTGTTTTAAGGCGTTTATTTTCATCAGCATTAAATGGCGTTTTCTTATCAAACTCAGCGTACATTTTCATTGCTAAATCAAAATCTATTTTTGATAGACGTTGTAATGTTGGTACTAAAAAGCTAAAGCTTTTCACATTACGCGAAGAGAATAATACTGTATCAGTGATTTGTTTCGGGTCTTTTTGTAATTCGTATAATAAGCTCGCCGTTGATGAATTTGCTTTATCCATTCTAGCAATTAAAAAGCGCATTAAACCTTGCTTATTCTTTTCATAAGCTAACTGGAAGCGTTGCCAAATATCATCTTGAGTTAATTTTTTATCCTTTTGATAAAAGACATAAACATCATCACAAGCATTCGGTAGTGATGTGCTTGATAACCAATATTTTTGAGCGTCAGGCCATGCTTTATCACTTTTACCTGTCGCAATCGATGCTTGTAAGTAATGACATTTCAAAACTGAATTATTTGGCATAGTTGGGTAAGCAGTTAAAAATTGTGTCCAATTTTTTTGGCTCGCTAAATAAAATAGATAAGAACGCTGTAAATTATCACTAACAACTTTAGTTTTGTGCGTATCAATAAAGTCTAAAACTTTCTGGTCGCCAACACTGCTTAAATTTGCTTTTAAATAGTTATATTCTGCAAGGTAAGTAAGTGGGTAATCTTTAATTTGTTCAATATTTACGTTGGCTTTCTGCCACTGTTTTTGTTCTTGCAATGCAATGGTATCGCTAAAAATAGTCCGCTGTGCATCTAAAGTTAATGCATTCGCGATATTTGCAATGGATAAGAAAAAACAGCTTAAAATTATTTTTTTCATGGAGCCTCAACGTAAGTAAAAAGTAACATCATCATTTCATAAAATAGATGACAATAGCAACTGTTGTGTATAAGAATTATTCGCTTTTGTAAATATATCAGATGTTGTGCCTTGTTCAATGATCTCACCTGATTTTAATACAAGAACACGATGGCTAATTGATTTAACCACAGAAAGGTCATGGCTAATAAATAGGTAACTTAATCCAAACGCTTTCTGTAATGATTTTAATAGCTCAATAATTTGCTTTTGGATACTTCTGTCTAAAGCAGAGGTCGGCTCATCTAACACTATTAGTTTAGGCTTAAGTATTAATGCTCTTGCAATAGCAATACGTTGCCTTTGCCCACCAGAAAATTGATGAGGGTATCGATTACAGACACTTTCATCTAAACCTACCGTCATTAATACACGCTTTACCTCTTGCTCAATCTGTTGTTCATTCAACTTTAATTGTTGATTAAAAACATGAATACCTTCAGCAACAATATCGTAGACAGACATTCTAGGGCTTAAGCTTGCATAAGGATCTTGAAATACAATCTGTAAATTTTGACGCATCAACTGTAAATCAGCTTTATGCTGATTATTTATTTCTTTACCGAGATAAACCACCTTTCCGCTGTGCTTAGTTAATTGCAATAACGCTTGAGCTAACGTGCTTTTCCCCGAGCCGCTTTCACCCACGATAGCCAGAGTCTCACCAGCATGGACTTTTAAAGAAACATTTTTAACAGCATCCAATGCTTGTGTTGTTTTCCCCCAGAAGCTTTTTTTCAAAGGAAAACTAACACTAATGTTATCGGCTTCCAAAATCACTTTATGCTCATCAAGAGGCTCCATTTCGCCTTTCGGTGTCGCATCTAACAGCTTTTTCGTATATTCCTCAGCAGGGTTGGCAAAAACCTGTGGAGTAGCGGCATACTCAATCTGTTGACCTTTACACATGACTAAAACATCATCAGCAAACTGCTGCACAATATTAAGGTCGTGCGTGATCATCAAGATCCCCATATTCAGGCGTTTTTGTAATGATTTTAATAATAATAAAATTTGTTTTTGAGTCGTTGCATCAAGAGCTGTAGTAGGCTCGTCAGCAATTAATAGATCTGGCTCATTAGCCAGCGCCATTGCAATCATAATTCGTTGTCGTTGCCCTCCCGATAACTGATGTGGGTAAGCAGTTAATCTAGAAGCGGGATCATCAATGCCAACCAGTACTAATAACTCCAGTGTTCGTTCTCGTGCCTTTCTTCCTGTTAATCCTTTATGCAGCAATAATGTCTCAGCAATCTGCTTTTCAATACTGTGTAATGGATTTAATGAGGTCATTGGCTCTTGAAATATCATACTTATTTTATTACCACGAACAGCTTCTAATACAGCCTCTGATTGGCCCATTAAAGACTGCCCCTGAAAAATAATATCTCCTTCAGGGTGATGTGCATGTGGGTAAGGTAACAACTGTAAAATAGATAATGCAGTCAGTGATTTCCCCGATCCACTTTCACCTACAATAGCTAATGTTTTGCCTTTCTCTAAGGTAAAACTAACTCCAGATAAAATATCTGTTTCAGCAAAGCTAACAGCTAAATTTTTAACTCTGAGTAAACAACTCTCTTTATTCATAATACTTTCCTTGGGTCAAAAGCATCACGAGCAGCTTCACCGATAAACACTAATAGAACTAAAATACTCGATAAAGAGATAAATGCGGTGATCGCCAACCAAGGTGCTTGCAAATTATCTTTGCCCTGAGAAATCATCTCCCCTAAAGAAGCGGAGCCCAGTGGTAGCCCAAAACCTAAAAAATCCAAAGAGGTTAATGTAGTTAATGCGCCTGTAAATAAATATGGCATAAAAGTTAATGTCGCAATCATGGCGTTCGGTAAAATATGTTTAAACATTATTTTACTGTCTGTCACTCCTAAAGCCTTGGATGCTTTGACATAATCAAGATGCCGACCTCGTAAAAACTCGGCTCGCACAACACTCACCAGGCTTGGCCAACTAAATAAAACCATTAAACCTAATAACCAAGTAAATGTTGGTTCTACAAAGCTGGCCAGAATAATTAACATAAAGAGCATCGGTAAACCTTCCCAGATCTCTAATAAACGTTGCCCTATCAGGTCAATTTTACCGCCATAATATCCTTGGATTGCACCGATAAAAATACCGATAACGGAGCTGATAAGCGTCAATGAGAGGGCAAAAATAACTGAAATCCGAAAGCCATAAACCAAACGAGCAACAACATCACGGCCTTGATCATCTGTGCCTAACCAGTTTATCGCATCGGGAGCAGAAGGCGCTGCTGTTGTTAACTCGTAATTGATAGAGTCATAATAGAAAGGCACAATAGGCCATATCATCCAGCCTTTTTTATTAATTTGTTCAACCATATAAGGGTCGCGATAATCAGTGCTAATATCAAAATCACCACCTAACTGTTGTTCAGGAATATCTTGCACGATAGGAAAATACCAATGCGAATTATATGAGACCATGATTGGTTTATCATTAACCCACACTTCAGCGACTAAACTTAATAAAAATAAAAAACTAAATATCCATAATGAATAGTAACCTCGCTTATTCGCTTTAAACTGCCCCCAACGTTGCTTATTACTAGGATTCTTTTTGATACGCTTCCAAGTGAGTAATAACGACATTATTGCCCCTCAAAGTTAATACGTGGATCAATAACGGTATAAGTCACATCACTGATTAACTTAAGTAGTAGGCCGACCAACGTAAAAATATATAAAGACCCAAAAATAACCGGATAATCTCGATTAATGACGGATTCAAAACTTAATAAACCAAGGCCATCCAACGAAAAAATCACTTCAATTAACATCGAGCCAGTAAAAAAGATGCCGATCAGTGCAGCGGGTAAACCAGCTAAAATCAATAACATGGCATTACGAAATATATGTCCATATAACACCCTATTCTTTGAACAACCTTTCGCGCGAGCAGTGATCACATATTGTTTGTTAATTTCATCTAAAAATGAATTTTTGGTTAACATGGTTAAAGTTGCGAAACTAGCCAAGATACTAGCCGTTATTGGTAACGCTAAATGCCATAAATAGTCTTTTATTTGCTCAAAAAAAGTCAGCGATTCAAAATTATCAGATGTTAAACCTCTAAGAGGAAACCAGCTGTAATAAGATCCTCCAGCAAATAAAACAATTAATATAATAGCAAAAATAAAGGCAGGGATAGCATAACCGATGGTCACCACAGTACTACTCCACACATCAAAACGACTACCATGGGATGTGGCTTTTTTTATGCCCAGCGGAATAGAGATAATGTAAGCAAATAAGGTTGTCCAAATACCTAGTGATATAGAAACGGGCATTTTTTCATAAATCAAATCAATGACACTTTTATCGCGATAAAAGCTTTCACCAAAATCAAACTGCATATACCGCCATAACATCGAGAAGTAACGCTCAAGAATTGGTTTATCAAAACCATACAACTTTTCTAAACGCAGAATATATTCAGGATCGACGCCCTGTGCACCTCGGTAGTGACTATTTGTCTGTTTAATTTCACTGTGTGCACTTGTGGTGACTCGAGAAGCTGCATCTGAATTAATCCCCTGGTATTTTGCGATTGCCTGTTCAACAGGGCCACCTGGTGCAACTTGAACAATGAAAAAGTTCAATGTCATGATGCCTAACAAGGTTGGAATAATCAGTAATAACCTTTTTATTATATATTGCTGCATTACTGCCCCTCTTCCTTGCTAATTGGCTCACTGGGTTTTGCCCACCATGTCTCTATCCCTAAGTCATAATAAGGTGCATTTTTAGGGTGATTAAACTTATTCCAATAAGCAATGCGATAAGCTGGTAAATACCATTGAGGAATAACCATATGCTGCGATAACAAGACCCGATCCAGTGATCGAGTTATATCAACAAGTTGTTTTCGGGTTGTCGCTAGCGTTAACTGTTTAGTTAATTGATCAACAACTGGAGAACAAAGCCCAGCCCAATTTGACGTCCCTACTTGATCCGCCGTCTCACACCCCCAATAAGAGGCTTGCTCATTACCTGGAGAAATAGACTGCCCCTTACGTAGAGATAACATATCAAATTCAAAATTATTTAAACGATTAATAAACTGAGAAACATCGACTAGACGAATAGATGTTTTAATACCAATACGTTGCAAGTTGCGGCGAAATGGGTGAATAACTCGTTCAAAATCTTTACTATAAAGTAGAAACTCAAAACTAAGCTGTTCGCCCGCTGCATTCTGCATCTTGCTATCTTTTAATTCATAACCTGCCTTTGATAATAGGGCAACCGCTTGTCGCATCTGCTTTCTGACATTACCATTACCTAATGTAATATTAGTTTGTATCGGCTCAAAAACAGATTTATTTAATTGTGCTGCGTAAGGGGATAAAATCTCGCGTTCGGCATCGCTGATATTAATACCGGTTGATAATTCAGAGCCGGAATAAAAGCTATTGATACGCGTATAAGCGCCATAAAATAATGTTTTATTTGCCCATTCAAAATCAAATAAAAGCGAGATCGCTTCCCGGACATTAGGATCTTTAAATTTATCTCGGCGTAAATTAAACCAAAAACCTTGCATCCCCTGTGGACTCTTATCCTCTATCGTTTCTAAAATAATTTTGTCGGAATTAAACTGCTCGCCAACATAACCAGTTGCCCAGCGTTTCGAAGACGTTTCTAGGCGGTAATCAAAAGCACCGGACTTAAAAGCTTCGAATGCAACACTATCGTCCCTGTAATAATCAAAGATCAACTGATCGAAGTTAAATCGCCCTTTATTAACCGGAAGATCTTTTGCCCAATAAGCTGAATTTCTTTGGAACGTAATCTGCTTACCAGCATCAAAAGATTTTATTTTATAAGGGCCTGAACCGATCGGTATTAATAAGCCACTTTTAGTAAAGTCTTTATCTTTCCAAAAGTGTTTAGGGAAAACAGGAATCTGGCCAATAATAAGCGGTAGCTCTCTATTACCAGACTGTGCAAAGTGAAAAGTAACTTGTTGTGTTGAATCAACCTCTACAGATTCCACTCCAGCATAATATGATGCATAAAGTGGCGAGCCCTCCTTAATAAGCAAATCAAAACTAAACTTTACATCTTCAGCGGTAATCGGTTTGCCATCTTCAAACTTAGCCTCACTATTAATTAAAAAACTAACCCAACTAAAATCATCTGCTACTTTGACTTTTTCAGCAATTAAAGGGTATAAACTAAAAGGCTCATCGGCTGATTGCTGTAATAAGGTATCGTAAATATGGGTAATACCAGCAGCTGCGTTACCTTTAACAATGTAAGGGTTTAAAGAGTCAAAACTACCAATACTTGCTTGCTTAAATGTTCCACCTTTAGTTGCATTTGGATCCACATAATCAAAATGCTTAAAGCCTTCCTGATATTTAATATCGCCGTACATACTTAGAGAAGTTTGCCATGATGAAGCAATAGTACGCTCCGCAGTAAATACCAAGGCAATAGATATAAAAACAGAAACAAGTTTATTATTAATAATCATTTAAATTGACTCAAAGCATCATTAAAAGGGGAAGAGTCATAAAGATAACAAATACTTAAACGAATAAAAGGTTTTTAATTGAGAAACTAAAAATTTAATGACACAAATAAAATAAATGAAACTTCTTAATATATTCGCAGACTAACCTATATGCTTTTCAATATTTTTTTCAAAAAATCAGGTGAGTTCAAAGAATAAATCGGATTATTTGAAAGGCATGAATAATGTGATCTAGATCTCTTTTAATTATATTTTAAAAGTCTAGTCTATTAATGAACACGATAAAGTGTACAACTAAAAGGTGTCCTATATGAGAATTGAAATTACTAGTAAGCAAATGAGTATCACAGACACAATGCGTACAAAAGTAGAGGAACGTTTCGAAAAGTTACAAAAACTTCAAGTTTCTCTCATTAAACCACACTTCATCATTACCAAAGAGCCTAAAGGTGTAAAAATAGAAGGTACAATAGGTGTTCCTCAAGGTAAGGTATTTGCCAGTGCTGAGCATGATGATCTTTATGCAGCTATTACGCAATTATTCCAAAAACTTGAACGCCAACTGAATAAACATATTCATAAAGATGAAGCAAACCGCGCTAAAAATAACGGTAAAGAATTATGCCGTAACGGAGAAATTTCAGGTGAAGCTCCTACAGAGCCAGAAGTTGAAATTGAATCAGATGCTGAATTTAAAATGAATAAAGAATTCGTTGCATAAACTGCTATAGTTTATTGCACAATATAACGTTATATAGTTTGATACTTTTATAACGCGACTAAAAAAGGAGGTGAAAACCTCCTTTTATGATCCTGCCTTAATAAAATAAAGTTAAATCACTTTTCTTCGTAATGACGATTATCATGCACTTGCTGTAACATGGTTCTACTCTCATTTAAGAATAATTCCGAGTAATCACCCATCCAGTTTGTTACTGATTTGAAACGGTCAATAAAGGCTTCACGATCGTTATTTTCCAATAACTCAATGGCATCAGAAAAATGTTGATGGTAACGTTTAATCATCGCTAGATTATTTTTTTGTGACATGATGATATCAGCATATAGCGCTGGCTCTTGAGCAAATAAACGCCCTACCATCGCAAGTTCCAAACGATATATAGGAGAGCTTAAATCAAGTAACTGCTCTAAGTCAGCATCAACTTCTTGTAGGTGAACACCATAAACAAAGCTAGTAAAGTGACGCAATGCTTGAATCAAGGTCATTGACTTATCATGTGTTGGAGCTGCAACATTGTATAAATGAGCCCCCCAAATTTTCATTTGATCAATCAACCATTGATATTTCTCTGGTTCACGTCCATCACAATAAACAATCACTTGTTTAGCAAAACTTGAAATATCTGGGCCAAACATTGGATGTAAGCCTACAACAGGACCGTCATGAACCGCTAACATTTCTGTTAATGGCTCGTCTTTAACACTGGTGATATCTGTTAAAATACAATCCTTAGGCAAAAAGCTAAGTTGCTTAATAACATCAGTGGTTACATCGATTGGCGACCCAACAATTACTAGTCCTGCTTTACTACAAATTGCTTCAGCTTGATCCCAATTTGAGCGCCCTAGTACATCTACGTCATAACCAGATAATTTAAACATCTCAACAAAGCGTTGGCCTAATAAACCATTACCACCAATAATCACGATACGTTTCATATCAGGGTTAACGGTTTTGAAGCCAGTTTCATTTTCACTTGCGTAAGACTCTCGCATAGTACGACGTAAAATATCTTCAATTAGACTTGCTGGTACTCCTTTTTTCTCAGCTTCTTCACGTCGTTTAGCTAGCATTGCTGCTTCACGTTCAGGCACATATATTGGCAAACCATGTTTGGTTTTTACTTCACCAACTTCACCTACTAAACGTAAACGTTCAGCTAATAGATCAATTATTTGCTGATCTACAGCATCAATTTCATCTCTTAATTTACTTAAAGGCATAATTTGCTTCTTATTTCTTTTTAATTGTGTCTTTTAATAACGTTTCAGCTTGCGCTAATAAGTCACAAGTTGTTTGCCAATCGATACATGCATCAGTCACTGAAACACCGTATTGTAGACTTTCAACAGGTAATGCAGTTGGTTGGTTACCTGCATTAATATGACTTTCTAGCATAATACCAATAATTGATTTATTACCATCAACTACTTGGCCGAATACGTTTTTAGCAACTAATGGCTGTAACTCATGGTTTTTATTTGAATTCTCATGACTACAATCAACAATAAGAATATTTTCCATGTTTGCTTTTTCTAGCGCTTGCTCTGCTAGTGCAACATTGATTGAATCGTAATTTGGTTTACCGCCACCGCCACGTAAAATCACATGGCCATCAGCATTACCTGCCGTTTGTAATAATGCACTTTGACCTAATTGATTAATGCCCATAAAACGATGCGGTGCAGAAGCTGATTGCATCGCATTAACCGCTGTAGACAGACTACCATCAGTACCATTTTTAAAACCAACTGGCATAGATAAACCACTCGCCATTTCACGGTGAGTTTGAGATTCTGTTGTACGTGCGCCAATTGCAGACCAACTGAATAGATCACCGATATATTGAGGGCTAATCGGATCTAATGCTTCAGTCGCAATAGGTAGGCCTAACTCTGAAATCCACAATAATAATTCACGTGCTTTCTTTAAGCCCGTTTCAATATCAAATGAATCGTCCATATGAGGGTCATTAATTAACCCTTTCCAACCAACGGTTGTACGCGGCTTCTCAAAATAAACACGCATGACAATATATAGCGTGTCTTTATATTGTTCATGTAACTCTTTTAAACGTGTTGCATAATCTTTTGCTGCTTCGATATCATGAATAGAACAAGGTCCACAGATGATTAAAAATCGAGGATCTTTTTTATGTACAATATTAGAAATAGTTTGACGAGACTCATGAATGAATTGATACACACTATCAGAAGCCGGTAACGCGGCTTTCAGTTCTGCTGGTGTGATAAGTACAGTTTCTGATTGGATGTGGATATTTTCATTTTGTTGCGTAGTCATTTTATTCTCGTTGACAATTAATCGTGGAAACATAATAACATAGCAAAATAATAGATCATGCGTTTAAACAGTGCAGTGAAGAGAAATGCAAGCTTTCTCAAGAGAATCGCTTTTATATAAGAAGAAAAGCCGGTTTCTTAATTAAAAAAGGTTATCAAGACAGGAAAAAATAGGTAAAGTTTAACACACTAACCTTTACCTATTGAAATTATCTGTTAACTGACGTTTATTAGGAACTTGTCTTAGTCACGTAAATATTCAATTTTTGACCTGGCTGAATATATTGTTTCTCGTTAAGGTTGTTCCAACGCATTAAATCTGCTGTTTTAACCTGAAATTTTTGGGCAATCACCCCTAAAGAATCGCCAGAAAGAACATGATAAGTGACACGCTTTTGGGATTTCTTTGCGACAAAACCTTTCCAAATGGTTAATTTTTGACCTAGGCTTAAATTCTGACTAACTGGAAAGTTATTCCATTTCGCAATATCAATAGAGGACACTTTATAGAACTTGCTAAGTTCCCAGAGCGTATCTCCTTTTGTTACTCTATGGACAATTTTTTGTTTATTGCTTGTATCAAATTTTTTGCCCCTCGCATGCTTCTGATTTGCAAGTAATTGCTGTTGAGATAAACTCATTTGAGGAATAAGCAATGGTTGCCCAATTTTTAACAATTCACTATTTAAATGGTTCACTTCTTTTAACATATGCACTGTCGTATTCTTTTTTTGAGCAATAACGCTTAAGCTATCTCCCGACTTCACTAAATATTTATTCCAATGTACACGTCCATTTTTATTAACTTTTGCCAACTTGGTTTGAAATTGTGCAACGGAATCGTTAGGTAATAATAATTTATGCGGACCATTAGGAGAGGTTGCTCTCAGCTTAAAAGCGGGGTTTAACAATTCAATTTCTGAAAAGCTTAAACCAGCTAATTCAGCTGCAAAATCAAGGTCAATTTGAGAACCTGTATCAACATAGCTTAAGACTTTCTGATTGGGAATATAAGGTAGCTCAATATTATATTGTTCATGATTACGTAGTATATCAATAAGTGCCAACAACTTTGGAACGTAAAGCTCCGTCTCCCTTGGTAAGTTTAAATTCCAATAGTCAGCTGGCTTATTTTGCCTTTTATTTTTACGCACTGCATTCTGTACTGTGCCTTCACCAGAGTTATAGGCTGCGACTGCGTATAACCAATCTTCACCTAAGAAGCGATGCAAAAATTGCATATATTTAAGTGCGCCTTCAGTCGATGCAACAACATCACGGCGACCGTCGTACCATTCATTTTGTTGTAATCCAAAGCGTGCACCGGAGGTCGGCATAAATTGCCATAAACCGACAGCACCAGCATGAGAGCGAGCAAAAGGGTCAAATGTACTTTCTATGACAGGTAATAATGCTAATTCAAGTGGTAAATCATTCTTTTCTATGCGGTCGACGATTAACCATAAGAAGGGTTCCGCTCTTTTTGAAACTCTCTTTAAATAATTGGGGTGACTTAAAAAATAATCCCTCTGTTTTTTTATGCGTTCATTTTCAGGTACTTCAAAATCGAAGTTTTCCGCTAACTTTAACCAGACATTTTCATAATTTTTTTGATGATTACTCGGTGTGTTTATTGATTTATTTAAGTTGGTGGAGTTGGGCTGGTTATTAGACGAACCGGTTATTGAAGCTTCAGAACTTACAGGCTCAGTTGTTGAGAGCATCTGACATGCACTCAACATAAAAATAAAAAATAAGGTAAAAATCAGTTTCATAGGTTCGCCGCTCGCATAAAGTAAGCCGCGTATTCTATGTTCTTTTTAAGTTTGAATCAAAACTGATCTTTATAAAGGCGTAGTGCTTTAAACAAAGACTCACCAGAAGTAAGTGGTTTAGCTAGAATATTTTGTACGCTATTTAATAAACTCGGTTGATCACATCTTAAGAAAGGGTTAATCAGTTTTTCACATTTAATAGTAGTAGGAATAGTCGCCAAGCCTTGTTGGCGCGCTTTACTAACACGTTTGATATAATTGATTAATTCCATATTATGCGGATCAACGTGCAATGCAAAAATAAGGTTATTTTGAGTGTATTCATGAGCACAATAGACTTTAGTCTCTTCATTTAATAATGCTAAACGAGATAAGGCATCAAACATCTGCTGATGAGTGCCCTCAAAAACCCTACCACACCCAGCAGAAAATAAAGTATCACCACAAAATAACATTTGCTCGTTAAAGTAAGCGACATGATCCAAGGTATGCCCTGCCACCTGCCAAACTTTAAACGATAAGCGACCATCGAAAAACGCAATAGTATCGCCTTCATCAACTAAATTTGCATTATCAAAAAGTGGCTCTTTACTAAAAATCTTAGTCTCAGGGTTATCCATCATCAACTTTTCAACACCGCCGATATGATCATTGTGATGATGAGTAATAATAATTGCTTCAATAGTTAGATTTTGTGATGCAATAACCTCTAATACCGGCGTGGCATCACCTGGATCAACAACAATACAACGTGAGCTTTGACTATCTTTAATAAGCCAAATATAGTTATCATCAAAGGCTGGAATAGTTAGTACATTAAACATAATTTATCTCAACTTAAAAATAATTAGGGGGCACGTATATGAGAATAGCAAAAACATCACGTATCTTACCTCCAATCACCAACTGGTTACAGCTCAGTAATGGAGAACAACTACAGAAACAAACACAACAATTAATAGATGATACGATACCTCGTTGTTTTGGCTATCATTTATTAAAACTAGGTTGTTTAAGTAGCCAGTTAAAAACAGATAAAAGTCCTATCTTGCATCAAATTAATTGTGCAGAGAAAGGCGATGATATTGGACTAAGAAGCAACCTACATGATTTACCTTTTCAAGCATCAACTATTGACCTCTGTATATTGCTCCATGAACTAGACTTCTCCAGTGACCCTCATCAACTCCTAAGGGAAATTGACCGTGTATTAACCTTAGACGGCACACTTATCGTAAGTGGATTTAATCCCTATAGCGTATTTGGCTGCAAATCATTATTAAAAAAAACTGAAAAACAAACTGAACGACTATTTGCACCTAATCGAGTGATTGACTGGTTGCATTTATTGGGTTTTGAAATAAAACAAAAGCAATTCTTTAGTTGTATGTACTCTCAGCGTAAGGGGCCTATTTCCTCATTTATCGCAGATCTAGGGCAGCGCTATTTTCCTTTTTTATGCAGCGTTTATTTTATCGTGGCAAAGAAACAATCAATACCACTCACTCGCGTCACATCAAATAATAAGTTAAAAAGAAAAGTGATTAGTGGCCAACCTGTCGCTACTAAACAATCACACTCTAAGATTAAAAATAGTTAATGAATTAACTTTCAAATCCGCTATCTATTTGAGTTGGGTTTGCTTCAGCAGCTTGTCTTGCTAAATCATCACAACGTTCATTTTCTGGATGCCCTGAATGGCCTTTTACCCAATGCCAATGCACTGTATGCTTTTCTTGTGCAGCATCAAGTGCTTTCCACAAATCGACGTTTTTTACAGGTGCTTTAGCGGCGGTTTTCCAACCTCTTTTTTTCCAATTATGTATCCATTGCGTAATACCCTGACGTACATATTGGCTATCTGTTGTAACATCAACCTCACAAACTTCCGTTAAGCTTTCTAAACCCTTGACACACGCAAGCATTTCCATGCGGTTATTTGTTGTTCTTGCATATCCTTCTGACAGTTCACGTCTATGTTCGTTGAACACTAGAATCGCCCCATAACCACCAGGTCCAGGATTCCCTAAACACGATCCATCAGTATAAAGTTGTATTTTTTTCATTATTTCTATCGCTTTAATTTGTTAAACTAATAAAGGATTGCCAAGTAATTTTAACATGCTGCCACTATAAATAGAGATGCTAATGAACACAAGTAAACACATTCGCCAAGTCGTATTAGATACAGAAACCACAGGTATGAATAAAGATGGGCTTATTTATGTTGGCCATCGTATTATTGAAATAGGTTGTGTTGAAGTTATAGATCGTCGATTAACAGGGCGTCACTTCCATGTTTATATTCAACCAGACATGCCAATAGACCCAGAAGCAATGGCTGTTCACGGTATTACTGATGAGTTTTTATATGACAAGCCTCGCTTTGCCGATATTGCAGATGAGTTTATTGATTTTATTAAGGGTGCAGATTTAGTTATTCATAACGCACCCTTTGATGTTGGCTTTATGGATCAAGAATTTCGATTCTTAAATAAAAAAACACAACCAACTGAAGAAATATCAACCGTCACTGACACATTAGAGATGGCTAAAAAAATGTTTCCAGGAAAAAGAAATAACCTGGACGTCTTATGTGACCGTTATGGAATTGATAATAAACACCGTGTATTACATGGGGCATTATTAGATGCTGAAATTTTAGCCGATGTCTATCTGTTGATGTCAGGTGGCCAAAAAGATTTAAATTTAGCCAATAATGAATCAGGAAAAAATGACACCGGCCGTCGAATTAGGCAAAATGCCACCCCTTTAAAAGTGATTAATGCAAACCAGGAAGAGTTAGAAGCTCATCAATCTCGTTTAGATTTAGTGGCAAAATCAGGGAATTGTTTATGGCGATAATAAAAAAATCAATTTTTAACGTTTAAAATAATGACAAAAAATAGCCACTATGAACATAAAACAGGCAATCGAGCTAATTAGAGTGTAAATATTGCGATTTTTTTGTTTTTCTTTATTGACTCAGTACCTGCAACTCCGTATTATCTGCGCCTCAACGAGCTTGCATATGATGCAAGGTTGATTTTGCTGGAGTGGTAGTTCAGTTGGTTAGAATACCGGCCTGTCACGCCGGGGGTCGCGGGT